>DAOVOJ010000029.1 GCA_030629775.1 Candidatus Moraniibacteriota bacterium | reverse complement strand
TGTTACCACCGAGCATCGCTGGTACGGCCATGTGGCCTATGTGGAGGCGGTTAATGGAAATGTGATGACTATTTCGGAAATGAATTATGTCGGTTTTGGAATCAGAAGCGTCCGAACCCTTTCCGTCAATAGTAGGGTGGTTAGAGGATTTGTTCATTAGATTTTTGAATTTAAAAATAACTTCTCCCTTAGTAAAAAGGGGAAATTTAGAAAGAGGTTTTTAAAATATCTAATATTCAATACTTGATAAATTGATATTCAATTGAATTAGGAATTGCGTGTTTGTCATTCCGACCGAAGTGACCCTGCGGCGATAGCCGAAGAGGGAACGGAGTGGAGGAATCTGTAGACACGAAATACTTATTTCTAATAAAGACGTTATAAAATACACGCTTTATTTGTTGACAGATCCCTCGACTCCTATCGTCGCTCGGGATGACAGATTAAAGCTCAACACTTCGGCGGTGATTTTTCCGATCTGTCCCGCCATAAAACCGCAGTCGCGGCTTTTAAAATTGATCTTAGAAATATCGGACAAGCTAAGCTTATTTTTCTTTAACAACTGATCGATTTTTACCAATAATTTTTCCGACAAGTCTCGGCGGTCTTTCCATTTCAGCTCCGCAGTTTTTTTATCTTCGTTGTCTAGTAAAAAAAGAGTTACTTGATCACCGATTATTTTAATAAGCAAAATGTTTTTTTTAATATTTTTTTGTTTCATAAAATTCTATTGTTCTATTGTTAAATGATAGAAGTGATTAACAATACAACAATACAACAATACAGCAATTCCTAGATAAACCACCACCCAGCCTCTTCCCGAGTACTTAGGACTAAGAAGGGGGATTATTCTCAATCCCTCTCTCTTTCAAAAACCGCGCTGAAAAATCTGTCTTTGTCTAAAATCGCTTTGTAGTTTTCCTTTCCCCAAATCACTTTCCATTCCCGGGGATATTTAACGTTGGAAGAAAATTTACTTCCCGGGTTTCCGGATTGCTTTTGGACCAGTAGGCTGTATTTGTCGGCGGGTTTGGTAAAATCTTCAAAGTTTATTTTAAAAGGCAGTTTATAGCGATACATCACTTCCACTTCTTCGCCGGGGCTGACATAAACCCAGTTGCCGAAAACCGTTTTGCCGGATTCGGTAAAAATCTGAGTGCCGTTGTCAGGATCAACAACCATCCGCGATTCTATTTCCGTCACCAGAGGATCTGCTTTAAAATTATGGCTCTGGTAATCTATCGGCGGCTCGTAACTTTGCCAGGTGTGTCCTTTGGCTTCCAGTAACTCGCTGCCGTAAGGGACATAGACTCGCAAGTAATCGGAATTGACGCGGTTATACCAATAGTATTCCGAATTGCCGCCGCGGTGAATGCGTTTTATTTTGACTGTGCCGATAACAGAACCGTCCGGTTGAATTTCCGCCTGATGGCTGATCTCTTCTTCTATCACTCCGTCGGTTTTGTAACCGTTAAGGTTGCTGTTGACCACACTGAGGTAATCGCCGGAAGTGTTCTTGATCTCCCCGCCCCAGCCGCGTTTGATGATCGACCTTTCTGTTTCTTCGTCGCGGCTGTAAAGAAGCAAATGTTTCTCGCTAAAACTTTCTTCAATAACATCTAATAATTTAAGCCAGTGATCGCCATCCGAAGAATTTTCATAAATTTTTTCAATAATTTTTGGCGTCAGGTCGGCCAGAATTTTTTTAGGCTGGTTTAAGTCTTTGTCATATAATTCTTCCACCTGATTTTGAGTTTCAACGACAAAATTATCGGCGTTAATTGTAATTCCGTATTCCGGCATTTCAATCGGTCCGGTCAGAGCTAATATTTTTTGGATAACATTAGGGGTGATGGCGATGACTCCGTCCACTGTCGGACCGCCGGTTTTTTCGTAGAAGCCGGCGACTTTTCGCGCTGAAGTTGGAAAATCGGCGAACCAGTTGGCGTCGTGCGCGCTCCAGGCGGCGCTGATCTTTTGAACCGGCCGCGGCGGGATAATTTTTTTGTTAAGCTGCCCGTCAATATTAAATATTCCGTCAATAAAAATATTTCTCACTTCTCCTTTTTCAATGTCCAAGATGCCGTAACTGCCGATAAATCCGCCGGTGGCTCTGGCTTCCTGATTGTTTTGGAAAAGCAACAAATATTTTTGGGGACGCTTGTGTCCCAGCACTTTCAGAAGAACGGGAATGTCTTCGGAAAGATTTTTCAAGGCGCCGGCTAAAATCGGCAGTTTTGATCTCAAATCTTCTATTTGAGGTTTGGCTTCCGCGGGAAGATAAGAAGAATTGACTCTTTGAATATGTTCGTTAGTTTTCTCTAAATAAAAAATCGTTTGATTGATATCGTCTTGAGATTTTGAAAGCGTTTCAGTAAACGCCGGACACTTGGTGTCCGTGGACACCGAGTGTCTAATGCCCGTAAAATTATCCAAAACATTAGTAAAACATTTTCCCGCCAAAGAAATATTTTCTCCGGCGTCAAGCAAGTTTTGAGCGGTGCTGACAGGAGTGTCAACAGGCAGTTTGCCGATGATCTTTAAAATTCCTGAATTAGCTGAGTTAATTTCATTTTTTGCCGAAGAAAAATTTTGGGCGGCCAGCTGAAAATCCATATTGCTTTTTTCCAGGTCATCCGCCAAGATAGATTTGCCAGCGTCTTTAAGATTGCGATAAGCATCTATACTTACTCCTAAAATTCTGCCTTTCCGGTTAACTTCTTTTTGAATAAAAGAGGCGATGGGAATGATCAATATTAAAATTATGACAGCAAAAGCAAAGGCGGTTATTTGTTTAAATCCCCTCCTTGGCAAAAGCCTGTCCTCAACTCGATTGAGGAAGGGGCTAGGGGAGGTCATTCCCCTCCCTACCAAGGAGGGGCTAGGGGAGGTTAAAAACTTCGCTGATTTAATATTTCCCCCGCTTTTTCTTAAGAGGGGACTTGCTAATGTTTCTTTTTCTATTCCAATCGCTTCGGCAAAAATCTCTTGCTCAGTTTCAAAGTTTTTAATTTTTCTCTCTCGCTTGGTTTTTACGCGCCGCAAATCAATCACGCCGGAAGACGGGCTGATATTTTGCCGATATAAGTTTTTTTTACCGGAAATGATGCTGTCGGTATTCATAAATAAATGCGAAAGGAGTCCAACTCCTCCATACTAGTTTTATTATTACAACTTATTTATATATAAGGCAATACTTTAAAATAAAATAAGCGTGGAGGAGTTGGACTCCTTAAACGCGTACTAAACGCGTAAAATATCAGAATAAACTTCCATCGTTTCTTCCGCCATTTTTCGCCAATCATATTTTTTTATCTGCTTAAATCCTTTTTGAATTAGATCATTTTTTAAATTCCTATCCTGAATTACTTGAGCGATTTTTTTCGCCATTTCTTGGTGGTCGGCGGGGTCAAAATAAATCGCCGCTTCGCCAAGAATTTCCGGCAAGCTGGTTTTTTCGGAAGAGGCAACCGGCGTTCCGCAAGCCATCGCTTCCAGTCCGATCAAGCCGAAGCCTTCGCGAAAGGAGGGAATAACGAAAACATCGGCGGCGTTGTAAAACAGAGGCAGTTCCTTTGAATCAATAAATCCTACTCTGATAATTTTATTGTCTAAGTCTAACCTTTTCCATGTTTGCCGGACTTCGGGATAGTACAAATCTTCTTTGCCACCTAAAACCAGTTGATAATCCAGATGATATTTATTAACGATCAAATCAAACGCTTTAATCAGCCCGACTAAATTTTTATGGTTCCGCCAGACGCCGGTGTAAAAAATAAACGGTTTGGCGATTTTATATTTATTCTGTAGGGAACGAAAATTTTCGTTCTCTACATTTTGTGTCTCTATATTATTTATTTTACCACAATCTTTAATGACTTGGAACTGCTCATCCACGCCTTCATAAATGACGGAGATTTTATCAATCATTCCCCTCTTGAGAGGATTTTTCATACTCGCCCCTACTAAAAAATTTTCAATAATATCTTTCTTCGTATATTCCGAAACGGTGATCACTCGTGATGATTTTTTGATGGCGGCGGAAAAAACCAGTTTAAAACTTTTTCTTCTTAGCCATGAATTCATCTTATGTCCGGGGAAATAATAAGGCGTCAGATCGTGAATAGTAACGACAGTTTTAATTTTTAAAAACGGCGCGGTCAAAAAATAAAAGATCGGCGAATTAAAATGGGGAAAATGCGCCAAGTCAATTTTGTATTTCAAAATTTCAAAAGGGAAAATTAATTGTTCTTTCCAGCTATACCATTGCGCCGAAACTTTTATTTTTTTCACTCTTTCATTCGGCAATTTAAATTTGTCGTATTCCTCAGGTAGCAAAAAAATAAGATAGTTATTTTTCTGATCTATCTCAAAAAGATATTTCATCAAATGATGAATATAATTCCCAATCCCTGTCTGCGCCGCGCCATACATTCTGGCGTCAATGGCGATGGTTTTTGGTTTTTGTGTTGTCATATTTTAATTTCTCAATTTTTTAAGCTCTTCTTTAGAAATTCCTCCGATCAAATAAAGTATTGGGAAGTAAACCGCTATTCCGACGATCAATAAATAAAAAATATTCAAATCGGAAGAATAAACTAAAGCCAGCGCCATTGCTCCGGAGGCGAATAAAGCCTTAAAAAATATTTTGAACGAAGGAAAAAAGTTGATGGTTTTAACGATCACCGCGATCATCAAAGCGGTAACTAAAAGTTCCGTTAGGACGGTTGTGGCCGCGGCGCCATAGTAAGAATATTTAGGAATAAAAATAAAATTAGCGATGACATTGACAACCGCGCCGATGAAATAAATTTGGGCGAGAAATTTTTGTTTATTGGCGGCGATAATAACATTGCTGAACAGCGCGCCGAGAAAAATCATGGCGATGGCAAAAACCAGAATGTTTAAAACCATCGGGGAGTCGGCGAATCCCCGCGCGCCGCCGATCAAGCGGATAATTTTTTCGGAGGTAAATAAAGTTCCGATTATCAAAGGAACAATAATGATAACCAAAAAATTAAGAGTCCGCTGAATAATACTGTAAAATTTTTGGCGATCAATTAAAAAAGTTTTAGACATCAAGGGCATTGTCAAGCCGACGATCATTGCCGGAAAAAAGATCAAGCTTTCTAAAATTTTATAGGACAAACTATAAACCCCCACTGCTTCGCTGGTTTTCATCACCGAAAGGAAGATCGTGTCCAGCTTAAAATAGATCATTACCAAGATCGCCGAAATCGCCAAAGGAAAAGATTGCTTCAGAAGATACTTCCAGTAAGAGAAATTAAATCGCGGTTTTAATTTTATGTAACCGGAGGCGAAATAAAGAATGATCAGAAAATTAAAAATGGCGCCAATGGCGACGGCGGCAACAATGCCGTGTAGGGGTGTATGGCAGTACGCCCCTACGGAATAATAAACAACGATCCAAACTACGGCAAGCTGGATCATTCTTCCGGCAAGCTCCGCCAGGGCGACTTTATCCAATCGCAAATGTTTTTGAAACAGTCCCATTAGAACTTGGGTGTTGGACAAAAACCAAAAGCCAAAAGCGGCGATGGCGATCCCGATTTGGATTTGGGAAGGATAAGGAAAAAGCAAAGAAACAAAATAAGCCAAACCTAAAATTATTAAACCAGCGAACATTCTTAAGGTCAAAGCGTTGTTGAGAATTTTTTCTTCATCGGCTCCTTCCCGCGAAATTTCTCGGACAACAATAGAATAGAGTCCCAAATCTGCCAGCACGGTAAAGATGTAAACAAAAGCCAAAATGGTGGCGTAGTCGCCGAACCCGTTTTCCCCCAGATGGCGAGTGATCAATCCGATGATCACTAAACTAATCGCCAATTCAATGACTCTCGCCGCTGACGAGATCGTAGCATTAAGGGCTATTTTTTGAGTAAGATTAAAGCTCATATTAACATTTTAACATATAAACATATAAACATCTAAATATTTTGAAAGTTATTTTAATGGAAACTGGAAATATTCCCGCCGCCGTGGGGCTGTGCCTCTCAGCGGCGATTGAATTTTTGCTGATTATTCCCCTCTTGGGAGGGGCTAGGGGTGGGTTAACAAGCTTCTTAACTCACCCCCAACCCCCTCCCAAGAGGGGAATTATAAGAAAATCAGCAAATCATACTTGATACTTAATACTATTCAGCTATAATAAAAGTATAAGAAGAAAAATTATACTAAAACATGACATTTAAAAAAATAATCTACTCTCTTATTATTATCATCGGTTTTGCGATGACAAGTTTGTCTTTGGCAATTTTTGTTTTGCCAAGCTGGAAAGAGCTTAACAGTTTTCAGGCGGAACCCGAAGTAAAAGGGGCGACAAAAATAACTTTGGAATTTTGGGGATTGTGGGACAATACCGATGACTGGCAGGAGATCATTGATCGCTATCAAGAAAAGAAACATTATTTTGAAGGAAAGGAATTTGAGGTGAAAATAAATTATTTTAAAAAGACACCCGCGACTTACGAACAGGATCTAAGAGAAGCTTTTGAAAAAAATAGGGCGCCGGATATTTTTATGGTTCATCAAAATTGGCTGCCAAGATATTTGGATCATCTTGAACCTCTGCCGAATGACAATATTTCCCAAGAGAATTATCAGCTGGTTTCTTACGAGAACTTAGTGGAAGATTATCCTTCTCAATTAATAAACGATGTTATTTATTTATTCCCCTCTCGGGAGGGGCTAGGGGTGGGTAACAAGCCTCCTAATACACCCTCAACCCTCTCTCAAGAGAGGAGTAATTATCAAATTTACGCCTTGCCACTCTATTCTGATTCTTTAGCGCTTTTTTACAATAAAGATATTTTTGAGAAAGCGGAAATTGAAGCTCCGCCGGCTACTTGGAAGGAATTTAAAGAAGTGATAAAAAAACTAACCAGACTTGATAGGAAAGGCAATTTTATCCAAGCGGGCGCGGCGATCGGCGGCGGGCAAAATATCAATCGCTCCGGCGATTTGTTGGCTTTATTAATAATGCAAAGCGGAGCGGAAGTAATTAACAGAAATTTGGAAGTGGATATTAATAAAGAAATGGCAATAAAAACTTCAGAAGGATCAGTAAAAAGAGAAGCGGGAAAAGCGGCTATCAAATTTTACACCGATTTCGCCGATTCTGACAGCGAATTTTATACCTGGAATGGGGAGCAAAAAAATTCAATTGACGCTTTTGCCAACGGCGAGGCGGCGATGATGTTCAACTATCAATATCAAACTAAAAATTTATTAGTTAAAAATCCCGAATTGAATTATGGCATTGCTCCAATGATCCAGATAGAAAATTCCGTTCCGATTAATTTTTCCAACTACTGGCTGCCGGCGGTGAAAAAGAATAAGGCGTCCGACACCTTTAAAGGTGTCGAACGCCTTGCCTGGAATTTTTTAAGCTTTGCCAGCCAGCCAGAAAATGTTAAACTGTATTTAGAATCCACCGGCAAAGCGGCGGCGAGAAAAGATTTAATCGCCGAGCAAATTAAATCAAATAATCATACTGGCATTTTTGCTTCCCAAACAACCAGCGCGAGAAGTTTTTACCGCCCCGACGATCAGATAGATTTTATTTTAACAGAGATGGTTGACGAGATAAATAATAATCGGGAGGATTGGGAAGAGGTGGTTGATGGGAGTGTGGAAGAGATTGAAAAAGTGTTAGGAAATTAAAAGTATTGTTCTATTGTTCTATTGTTCTATTGTTGAATGATAGAAGTGTAACAATACAGCAATACAGCAATACAGCAATACAACAATTTAACAATTTATTTTTATGAACAAAAAAAAGTTTTTACTAATGTTTATTTTAAGTCTTATTATGTCGTTTAATTTTTGTAGTGTTTCGCCGGTAGTGGCTTGCAATAACGACTGGACCTGCGACGCGGGCGAAGATTATAGCAATTGCCCTCAGGATTGTTCCAAGGCTATTTCTGATGTGCTTGACGACGCGATCGACTGGCTCTTGACGGTTGCCAGCATCATCTCCATAATGGTTGTTATTATTGGCGGAATCTATTACGTCGGTTCCAGCGGGAACCCTGAAACGGCTAAAATAGGAAAAAAGATCATTGTCGGCGGAATTTTGGGAGTGCTTGTTTGCGGTCTGGCTTACAGCGTTATCGCGGTCATTGACTCGGTTTTATAAAAAGTTTTATAGTTTTATAAAACTGTGTTGACATTTTCAATCACTTCTGCTAATCTGTAAAAGTTAACTAACATAACTTTATGGATCCCCGCTTTCGCGAGGACAAGCTTTATAGGCTTTATAGACTAACCTTATGCCAACTATTCAGCAGTTAATTAGAAAATCAAGAACAAAGGCGGTTAAAAAATCAAAAACGCCGGCTTTGTTGCGCAATTTTAATTTTTTGAAAAACAAACCGAAGACGGTTAAGAAAGGCAATCCTTTCAAGAGAGGCGTTTGCGTAAAGGTTGGAACAATGACTCCTAAAAAACCGAACTCGGCTCTGCGAAAATTTGCCAGAGTAAGATTAACCAATGGAATGGAAGTAACGGCCTATATTCCCGGTATCGGACATAATTTACAGGAACACTCGGTAGTGATGATTCGCGGCGGACGAGTTAAAGATCTTCCCGGAGTGCGATATCATATCGTCCGCGGCGTCCTTGACGCGGCGGGAGTAGAGGGAAGAAAACAGGAGAGAAGTAAGTATGGAACTAAGAGAGCGAAATAGGTTGAGATTGTGATAATGAAGTTGTGAAGTTGAATCCTTTTAGTTTTATTTGAATCATAAAAATTACAAATTCAAAATTACAAATTTCAAATAAATTACAATGACCAAAATCCAAAATTCAAAACAGTTTTGAATATTTGAATTTTTAATTTATTTGGAATTTGGTGCTTTGAATTTTTAAGTTATTTATTATGGGACGACGAAAGAAAAAAGAAGATCGGCATATCGCTCCCGATTCAAAATACAATAATATAGTGGTGGCGAAGTTCATCAATTATATTATGGAGCGAGGAAAAAAAACCGTGGCGGCAAAAGTTGTCTACGATGCTTTTGAGGTGATTAAAGAAAAAACTAAAAAAGATCCGGTGGATATTTTCACTGTGGCATTGAATAAAGTTTCCCCGCTTTTGGAAGTAAAATCCAAACGAGTCGGCGGCGCGACCTATCAAGTGCCAATGGAAGTGCGGGGCGATCGCCGCCAGGCGCTGGCTTTTCGCTGGCTGATCTCCGCCGCGAAATCTCGCAAAGGACAGCCGATGCATAAAAAACTGGCGACTGAGCTAATGGACGCTGCCAACGAAACCGGCAACGCGATCAAGAAAAAAGAAGATGTCCATCGAATGGCGGAATCAAACCGAGCCTTCGCGCATTTCGCGAGGTAAACGAAACGAGTCGAAAGTTTATAAAGTCAAAAGTAATTTTTTCCCCGCTGCCGTGGGGCTGTACCCCTGTTGCTTGGTGGTCGCGGAGCTAAGCCGCCGCGACAACTTTACAAACTTTACAGAGGGACGGACACATAGGTCGGTTCCTACGATTTAACTAACAGGGCGGACACACGGGTCAGCCCTTACTAACTAAAAAACCTATGCCCAGAAAACAACCTATTGAAAAAATAAGAGACATTGGGATCATTGCCCATATTGACGCCGGGAAGACTACTGTCACTGAGCGGATTTTGTTTTACACGGGAATTACCCATAAGATCGGCGAGGTGCACGAAGGCGAGGCGACGATGGATTGGATGGAACAGGAACGGGAGCGGGGAATTACCATTACTTCC
>DAOVOJ010000039.1 GCA_030629775.1 Candidatus Moraniibacteriota bacterium | reverse complement strand
CGTTCCGCTATCGCTCCACTTCGCTCGCAATGACAGTGAAGTTTAAAGTTTCGTAATTTAAAATAAATTATTTAAAAATTAAAACAAACGCTTATGAACAAAATCAAAATCGCTATTGCCGGCATTGGCAACTGCGCCAGTTCCTTAATTCAGGGAATTGAGTATTACAAAAACAAAAACGACCAAGAGGCCATCGGGTTAATGCATTGGGAGATCGGCGGATACAAACCTTCTGACATAGAAGTGGTATCCGCTTTTGACATAGACAAAAGAAAAGTAGGTAAGGATATCGCGGAAGCTGTTTTTGAACTGCCTAACTGCACAACGATTTTTTGCCGCGAAATTCCTAAAAAGGGAGTACCTGTCAAAATGGGTGTTGTCCTGGACGGCTTTGCCGATCATATGAAAAATTACGGCGAGAAATACACTTTTTTGCTTGCCGAACAAAAAGAGGCGACTAAAGAAGAAATCGTGAAAGAACTTAAAGAATCCGGCGCTGAAATTTTATTGAACTATCTTCCGGTGGGATCCGAAAAAGCAGTCAGGTTTTACACTGACTGCGCTTTGGAAGCGGGAGTGGGATTTATAAATAATATGCCTGTTTTCATCGCCAGCGATCCCGAATGGGAACAGCGATTTAAAGAAAAAGGAATTCCAATTATCGGAGATGATATCAAAGCCCAGATGGGCGCCACAATTGTGCATCGGGTGCTGACCAACCTTTTTAAAAACAGAGGGGCAAAACTTGAACGAACTTATCAGCTTAACACCGGCGGCAACACGGATTTTTTGAATATGCTTGACCGAAACCGGCTGGCTTCCAAAAAGGAATCTAAAACGGAAGCAGTCCAATCTCAAACAAAAATTAGATTAAAAGACGAAAATGTCCATATCGGCCCCAGCGATTGGGTTCCTTGGCAAAAAGACAATAAAATTTGTTTTATCAGAATGGAAGGCAAACTTTTCGGCGATGTCCCGATGAATCTAGAGCTGCGTCTCTCGGTGGAGGATTCTCCCAATTCGGCGGGAGTAGCAATTGACGCCATCCGATGCTGCAAGCTAGCGCTTGAAAGAGGGCAAGGAGGAGCTCTCTATTCCCCCTCGGCATACTTCATGAAACACCCTCCGAAACAATTCACCGACGACGAAGCATATCGGATGATGGAGGAGTTTATTGAGGAGAGAAAAGAATAACAGAGAATTATGAATTCTATTGATCCTATAAAAAAAGCTGAGATTCTTAGAGAAAAAATGATGAAAGATGGGAAGTATCTGATTACTAAATTTGATATTCAAGAGCAAAATACGGGAAAAGTTCTTGATGCTTATTTTAGATATAAGAATTATATAGACAACAAAGAATGGTTTTCAGCTTCTTTAAAAGATATTTGGTCGCCAAAATTTTTAGGTCTTACTCAAAATTTTTGGTCAGTTCCCATAGAGCAAACTAAAAAATTGGAATTTCAAAATCCTCCTTACTCTGCCGCTTACAGATTAGACAAAGACCCGAGAGAATACAACAAGGTATTTACAATTCAACTTTCTGGCTGTGATTATGATTGTAATTATTGTTATGTGCCCAGGGAATCGAATGTTGCCAACATAAAATTTGGCAAATATTTCTCAGTAAAAGAGATCGTTAATTATTTTTTATCTGCGGCAGAAAAATCAAAAGAGCCAATAAAAGTAATGAGAATAAGTGGCGGCAATCCAACTATTATTCCTGAAATAATTTTGGATATCTATAATGAAATAAGAAATCAAAACCTGAATATTTATCTTTGGATTGACACAAATCTTTCTTCGTTAAAATATTTAGAAGATTTGAAGGGTGATTTTGAAAAAATACTCGTTCAAAAAAATATAGGCGTCGTTGGATGCTTTAAAGGAACTTGTAATGAAGATTTTTCTTTAATTACGGGCGCAGAGCCACACCATTACGAAAAGCAATTTGAAACAGTAAAGTGGTTTCTAAATCGCGGAGCAGATTTTTACGCTTACTTGCCAGCATTAGTCTATGGAAATAATGTTGAAGAAAAATCAAGAAAGTTTATTAAAAGACTAAAAAATTTAAATAAAAATTTGCCCTTAAGGACAGAGGTGTTGGAAATCATAAGTTATCCATGGGCAAAATTAAATTTTGAAAGAACAAAAAACCTAGGCAGACCTCTGCCGAAAACAAATCAAAAATTAGTGTTTGATATTTGGTATAATAAGCTTCTCCCGCAATTTTATTCTCAGGAGAACTTGAATAAATACTGTTGCGAAATGCCTCTAAAATAAAAAATTAAATTTATTTTTTAATACTCAATAATTTCTTCCGTAAATTCTTGTTTTTGAAAATCAACCAGATCTTCCGGAATGTCATTTAAAAATCTGGAAGGCGTGTTGGCTTGAATGTTGCCATAAAGTTTTCGCTGGCGGGCAAAAATTAAGTAAACCCTTTCTTTGGCGCGGGTAATGCCGACATAGCATAATCTTCTCTCTTCTTCCATTTCAGCAGAATCCAAATTGCTTCTGGAATGAGGCAGCAACCCTTCTTCAAGCCCGATAATAAAAACAGTGTGATATTCCAAGCCCTTGGCGGAATGAAGGGTCATTAAGGTGAGAGCGTCCTGATCTTCGTCAACCTGATCTAAACCGGTTATTAAAGCAACTTCCTCTAAAAATTTCATCAGACTTTCTTCGGGCGAAAGATTGTCATATTTTTCAGTAACGCTGAAAAGTTCCTTGACATTCTCCCAGCGCCGCTCCCCTTCTTCGGTGCCGTCTTGAAGATATTTTTGATAGCCGATTTCTTTTATAATAAATTTCAACAAATCAGAAACCGCTTTTTGCCGACTTGCTTCCCGGCATTTTTTTATTGCCTCAGAAAAACTTTTTAGCTTGTTTATTTTATTTTTGTCAATTTTTATTTTATCAATAGTATCACCAGACTGATCAATTGTTTCAACAACATTTTTATTTAATTCTTTTGCCAGTCCAACTATTTTTTCAAAAGTAGCTTTTCCAATTCCTCTCGTCGGAATATTAATAATTCTTTCAAGACTTATAAGATCGCGCGGATTTTGAATGAACCGCAGATAAGCGAGAATATCTTTAACTTCGGCGCGAGCGTAAAATTTAATTCCTCCGACAACTCGGTAAGAAGCTCCAAAATTTAAGCACACCTCCTCCAAGGCGCGGGATTGGGCGTTGGTGCGATAAAGAATGGCAAAGTCGTTTAATTTTAATCCTAACTGTTGCTGCAGTTTAGCTATTTCAGTTAAAACAAATCGAGCTTCCTCTCTTTCGTTCTGGGCTTCGTAAACAATAACGGGATGACCTATAATATTTTTCGTCCAAAGTTTTTTTTCTTTGCGATTGATGTTTTTGTCAATAATTCCAGCGGCGGCGTCAAGAATTTTTTGAGTGGAACGGTAATTCTGCTCCAGCAGAATCACCTTAGCGTCAGGATAATCTTTTTCAAATTCTAGAATATTTCTGATGTCCGCTCCCCGCCAGCGGTAAATGCTCTGCCAATCGTCGCCAACCACGCAAATATTGTTATGCGCTCTGGAAATTAAATTGACTAAAGTATATTGGGCGTGATTAGTGTCCTGATACTCATCAACTAAAACATATCTGAATCGCTCCTGATATTTTTTTAGCGTATCCGGGTGTTCTTGAAAAATATGAATGGTTTTCATGATCAAATCGTCAAAATCCAAAGCGCTGGCTTCCTTAAGCCGCTGCTCGTAGACTTTATAAATTTTGATGACCGTTTCTTCAAAATATCCCTCCGCTTGCTCGGCATATCTTTCCGCGCCGAGCAGTTCGTTTTTAGCTTTTGAAATTTGCGATAAGATCGCCGGCGGCTTAAATTGTTCAGCGTTAATATTCAACTCCGACATAATTTTTTTAACCAGGCTTAGCTGGTCGACGTCATCATAAATAACAAAGTTTTTTTTAAATTCTATTTTTTCTATTTCGTATCGCAAAACCCTGACGCAAAAAGAGTGAAAGGTGCTGATGATCGGCAATTGAACGCTTATCTCTGATTTCGGTTGAAAATCAGATTCCCGCTCCGGCCCGGCAAGCAAAGTTTTAATCCTATTTTTCATTTCTTTAGCCGCCTTATTGGTAAAAGTCACGGCGAGAATATTCTTGGCGTTGATCCTCTTTTCCCGAATCAGATAAGCGACGCGATGGGTTAGAACTTTGGTTTTCCCCGACCCCGGTCCGGCGATAACCAAAACCGGCCCCTCAGTGGTCCTGACGGCTTCTTGCTGTTTGGGATTGAGACTTGAAAGAATGGTCATAAATATTCAAAAAATCAGTGATCGTCAAACTATTTTCTCGGCAACCAAACCTTTACTGTTGTTCCTTTTCCCGCTCCTTCGCTGGAAAGTTCTATTTTGCCTTGATGCTCTTCAATAATTTCCTTGGCGATAAAAAGTCCCAGCCCTGAACCGGTAACATTTTGCTTCATCGCATTTTTAGCTCGAGAGAATTTTTGGAAAAGTTTTTTCTGCTCTCTTTTATTTATTCCGATGCCAGTGTCTTTAATTTTAATAAGAACAAATTTATCCTCTTTATTTTTTCCGGAAACTTTTAGATCAATGCTTATTTCTACACCACCCTTAAGAGTGTATTTCTCGGCATTGTCAAGCAAATTTATCAGCGCCTGTTTTAAATATTTTGGCTCTGCTTTGATTTTTGGCAACTTGCTTTTTACATTCAATTTCAAATAAAGCTCTTTCTTGTCATAATTCGGTTTTAGCTCGTCCATTACCTTTTTCATAAGATTTTCCAAAGAAACCGACTCCAAATTAAATTTTACGAATTTGCTTTCCACTTCCATGGCGTCCAGCATATCATTGGTAACATTATTCAGTCTTTCGGCGCTAAGATAAATTCTCTCTCTCATTTCTTTCTGTTTCTTCCGGGAAAGCTGCTCAAAATCCCCCGCTTTCCACATCGCCAACATTCCCCTGATAACGGTAAGAGGGGTTCTAAGCTGGTGGGAGGTAATATGAAGAAAATCATTCTTGGCCTCCAAAAGCTCTTCCAAATCCAGATTAGCCTTTTCAAGTTTTTTAACATAACGGTTTATTCTCTTGTAAGTTTTTTGTAATTCTTCTCTTGCCTGCTTTTCTTTTCCAACACTTTTTACTATCTCGCGGCTAAGATAAAGAAGAGTTATTAAAATCCCAGCTTTTAAAATCTGCATTGTCAGATCATGCGATAAAGCAAAAATATCCAAAAGTAGAATAATCGTAATAACAGCCACAAGCGCCTGAGTCAAAATAATTTTAATGCCCATTAATTCTCTTCTTGTAACCGCGTAAGCTATGAAGCTTATAGACACTATGGTCGAATAATCACCCAATTGATAATAATTCGAAATACCCAAAAGGAACGGGTAAACTATGTTAAAAACAACATTCATAAAAAGAAAAAAAACAATACCAATTAACAAATATTGAGTTTTTAATTTTTCTTTCTTTGAAGAAATAAAATATTTTCTGAACAATAAATTTAAAGTCAAAAAAGATAAAAAGAGCACGAGTCCATAAAACACGGCTATTCCATGCCCATAAACTAATTTTGTCCAAACTTGTTTTGAAAGAATATCTTTGATAACCCAATCAGTCAAAAGCGTAATAAAAAAAGAGCTGATTCCAATTATCAAAACGGTTAGATTAAGAGCTTTAACTCTTTCTTTTTTTTCAACAAAAGAGACCGTAAAAAAATACAATGATGCAAAAAGAGGGATGGTCACCGCCCACGCTATTTTTATCCAAAATATAGCCAGATCCATCTGGCTTGGTAATCTTGCAATGTAGGCAAAATTAACCCAGACAAGCATGCAGAGAGTCATTAAAATAAACGCTCTTTTTATTTTTTTAGTTACATCGGCGAAATAGACAACGAAAATTAGCCAAAAGCCGACAGCGTTAATTAAAAAAACAGCTATTTTAGTTATCAGAGAAAAATCAATTGCCATAACAATCTTTAATAAAAATAAATATTACAAACAACATCTTCTTTTAACAAGCTCAATAATTTTATTTTTATCCCTTCCAATCATATTATAAAAATTATTCACGGGAACTTCATAAGCCGCATCGGCTAGTTTCATTGTTCTTATTTTATCAGCTTCATTCAAATAATAATCAGAAACAGCTAAAACATATTTATAGAAATCAATTTTTCCCCTATCTTTTATTTTAGAGACCATAGACTCTTGTCCGGTTTCTTTATCATAATCCAGATCTTCAATATCTTTTTTCATTATATTTACCGCTCTGAACATTCTTCCTATTTTTTTTATTTTTTCTTCTTCAATAGAATTATAATTGTTATAATTATATAAAATAGCCATCTCATTAAAAATGTCAATATCCATGCTCCGACAATCCAACACTTTTATTGAATAACTCACTATCTTTTTTATTTCATCCTCACCGTCAATTAAATTTTTATAATGGTCTTCCACGATGGCAAGAGAAATGAGTTTATTTAAGTAATTTCCCAGATAAGTTTGAACTTCTTTTGACGGATGTTCGTAATTATATAAAGAAAACACTCTTAGTAGCTCTAAAATATAAAGTTTTTTCTCTTCGCTGTTAATTTCTTCGTCCAATAAATCGTCTAAGATATTAACAATGGTATCCGTATAAATTGAGATCTTAATATTTTTTTCAGGATAAAAGCTGGCAAACGCTTCTCTAACAAACAATGTTCTTAAATACTTTCTGCCTGCCAGCCACTTTTTCGCAATATTTTCGCAAGACAATGATAAAATTTCATCACAATAGTTTTTTATTCCAGAATCATCCATCCCCTTTTTTTCTAGCAATTGATTAACCTCATTTAAACTTTTACCTAAACCTTCTTTATATGTTTTTATAATTTTCTGCATAGATTTATTAAAATAAAAAATCCCAAGTGATCGGGACGTCTAATAAAATGGCGGAAGTGAAAACAATACTAGACGCTCCCAAAGAAAGCAAATGCCCGCCGTAAACAAATTCTCTCCACGCCAAATTTAAAAAACTTCCAATCCTGCTCATTTTTGTTTTTATGAAAAATAAATAAAGTTTTGGTTTCTTAATTATTTTTATTATAACATAAAAAAGCGGGGATTCAAAAAATTTGACGAGTAGAGTTTTTGATTGTAGAATGTCATTAGTTTTGAAAATACGGCTATGAAAAAAATTACAAAACAAGAAAAAACTGTTATCATTATTTTAATGATATTTTTGGCAGTTATAATCCTCCAATCTTTATTAAATTCCATCATTGTGATTCTCGTTTTAATATTTGGAGTATTCTTATCATGGATATTAATTGCATTTCTAGAAAAAATAAACGCGACAAAAATACTTAGATATGTTTCATATACAATTTTATCGGTGATTGTTCCACTGTTAGCCTATCGGCTAGTTTATTTATTTACTCCTTATTTAAAAAATAACTTCCGTGGCTATGATAATTTTGAGGAGTTTCTTTACTACTACAGCTTTTCACATCCATCCATTCCTTTTTTTAGATTCGTTATTGAAACATTGGATTTTTTTATCTTTTTTGATTTCTTTATAATAATAGGAGGAATATTGCTCCTTTTAAATATAGGAATAGGATTCTTATTGCACAATTTATTCAGAGCTTATTATCTTGAAAGTAAAAAAAGAGAGGTAAAAAATTAAACCTCTCCTAAATAGAATAGCATCCCTATCGACCATAAAACGGTTTTTCCCACCATTTCAAGTCCTGATAGTAATATTCTATATGCACTGTTTGCCTGCCAGCCTGGGTATGATGCAAAATCTCTGTAGCTACCGAGTTGTAAGATCTGTCTGTTTTCCATTCAGGTCGAGTTCCCACATAGTCAGTTACTTTGTAAAGCACATAGTGGTTTTGCTCGCTGCTAATAAGCTCTCTTCCGAATGAAGTCAAATACAGCCTTACGCCATAACCATTCCCTTTGTCATACACTCTGTCATACTCCACCCTCTCGATGTATTTCATCAGCGGGTATCCCATATCACTCTGGTAATATTGTACCGCAGGATGTCCATCGAATGTGTAATATGTCTTTGCCGAAGCCGGCGTAGCCATCACGCAAAGCGCGGCGAT
>DAOVOJ010000010.1 GCA_030629775.1 Candidatus Moraniibacteriota bacterium | reverse complement strand
CACAACGTATAACGTGTAACCTAATTTAAATAAGACAATTTATTAGTTTTTTTAAAAAATACGTTATACATTATACGTTTTGCGTTATACACATCTGGCTACTCAAACAAAATAGCACTCTTTATTGAGATTGGCAAGAATCCTAGAATACTAACATTCTAACGGTTGTTTATCTGTTAAAATGTTAAAATGTTAAAATGTTATTTGACTAGCTCCTTTTTCTGTATTATATTGACAATGTTAACTAATTGAATTAAATACTATGCAACGAACTTATCAGCCGAAGAAAAAGAAAAGAAAACGAGAACATGGCTTCCAGGCGCGGATGGCGACCAAGGGAGGGCGAAGAGTTTTAGCGCGCCGCCGAAGTAAGGGCAGGACGACGCTAAGCGCCTAATTTAGTATCAAGTAGCCAGTATCAAGTATCAAGCAACGGATGCTTAATATTAACCACTTGATATTAAATACTAGCTATGCTTGCCAAAGAAAACCGTCTTAGGTTGAAAAACGACTTTAAAAGAGTTTTTGAGAAGGGGAAATTTTGCGGGGATAAATTTTTGGCGATAAAAGTTTTTCCTAACAGCAGCGATGTTTCTCGTTTTGGCTTTATTGTCAGTAAAAAGGTTTCCAAAAAAGCGGTGGTTAGAAATAAAGTCAAAAGGCGTCTCAGGGAGTCCGTCCGGCTGAGGCTAAAAGACGGTTTAATTAAAGGGGGCTTTGACGCGATTATTCTCACCCGCCCCGAAATAGCCGATAAAAAATTTGTTGAGATTGATGAAGTGGTGGATAAGTTGTTAAGAAAAGCAGGAGTCCTGAAGTAATTATCAAAATTGTTAAATTGTTAAATTGCTGTATTGCTGTATTGTTAAGAATCTTCTATTGTCTGACAATACAACAATGTAGCAATACAACAATACAACAATGCTTAAAACACTTATCTTAAAACTCATCATCTTTTACCAAAAAACCCTTTCCCCTGATCACGGATTATTGTCTTCCGTTTTTAATTTTTATGGGTATGGCTGCCGATTCAAACCAACCTGTTCGGAATACGCTTACCGACAAATTGAAAAGCGCGGAGTTGTAAAGGGAATATGGTTGGGGGTGAAGAGGATAATAAAATGTCATTAAAACAGTATCCAGTAGTTAGTATTAAGTATCAAGTGCTTAATATTAACTACTGGATACTTAATACTAACTTATGTTTGAACTACTATCTTCCGTTTTTCACGAAGCCCTTTATCGCCCATTGTTTAACGGATTGATTTTTTTGTATAATATTATTCCCGGACACGATTTTGGACTGGCAATTATTTCCCTTACTCTTTTGGTGCGGCTTGCTCTTTATCCTTCTTCCATGAAAGCTATTAAGGGCCAGAAGGAAATGCAGGAGCTTCAGCCGAAGCTGAAAGAAATTCAAAACAAATACAAAGACAACAAAGAGAAACAGGCGCAGGCTTTGATGGAATTTTACCGCAAGAATAAAATCAATCCTCTTTCCGGATGCCTGCCGCTTCTTGTCCAAATGCCGATCTTGATCGCTCTTTATCATGTTTTCATCGCTGGATTTGATGATAGCACTCTGGAAATACTATACTCATTCGTATATAATCCGGGACATATTGATCCCGTCTCTTTCGGTATAATTGATCTTTCGCAGAAAAATGTTGTTCTTGCTTTGGTCGCCGGCGGTTTCCAGTTTGTCCAGACCAAAATGATGATGCTTTCAAGAAAAACGGATGAGAGTGAAAAAGAAGACAAGAAAAAGAAAAAGAAAGGAGAATTAAGTCGGGAAGAAAAAGCGCAAGATTTTTCTCAAACACTAACCAAACAGATGGTTTATATGATGCCGATGATCACTATCGTGTTTGCTATGAGCTTCCCTTCCGGACTGGCGCTTTACTGGATCGTGACCACTCTGTTCGCTATCGGGCAGCAGCGTCTGGTGATCGGGAAAATGAAAAGTTAATTGTTGAATTATTAAGTTATTAAATTGCCGGATAATGAACATCTGTAACAATTGAACAATTTAATAATTTAGCAATTTATTTACAAATCTATGAATGACAGCAACCAAGAAAAAGAAATTATCAGGGAGACAATTAAGGAGGTTCTTCGGATGATGAATGTTGAAGCTCGTATAGAGAAGGAGGAGCTTAAAAGCATTGAAAGCGGAGAAAAAATTTTTACAGTTAATTTGGAAACTGACGAGCCGAACATTTTAATCGGCCAGTCGGGTGGCAATTTGCAAGCCTTGCAGCACATTGTTAAAATGCTGGCTTACCGAAGAATGAGAGCGCTTAGTCCGCCGGAAGAAAAAGAAATTGATGAAGAAGTGATGATGAAGATTAATCTTGATATCAATAATTACAAAAATCAGAAAGAAGATTCTTTGCGGGAGCTGGCGAAAAGTATGTCCAATCAGGTGCTTTACAGTAAAAATTCTGTCGCTTTGCGGCCAATGTCGGCTTATGAACGAAGAATTATTCATCTGGAAATTGATAAAAATAAAGAACTGGCGACTGAAAGTCTGGGCGACGAACCTTTTAGAAAGGTTGTGATAAAAATAAAAGAGAGTTAGGAAATTGGAAAACAGTCCCGAGTGCTCGGGACTGTTTTTTTAATTCTATAGAATGTGGGACTTATGCCTATTGTCATTCTGAGCGACCCCGTATCGAAGCACGGGGCAGGCTTTAGGAGCCGAAGAATCCCATACTCTCACACTGTCATTCTGAGCGAGGGACGAGCCGAAGAATCCCGTGGTATACGGGGAGAATTGTAATATAACACTACACAATATTAACACGGGATCCTTCAACTCCGCTCCGCTCCGCTCAGGATGACAGGTTTGGTTTAGGACGACAATTTAAGTTCTGCAATCAACTGGACATTATCAGTCAGTTATTCTAAAATGAAAATATAGGGCTAAATAATTACCTAATTTCCAATTTCAAACAGTTGTATGTTTTTTAAATTATTACCTTTTATTAAAATTATTTTTCTCGCCGCCTTTATTTTGATAACGGTTTCTTCCGCTGTTTTTTTCTGCCAAATGTATTCGGCGGGTCAGAAAATTTTTGCTCGGGGAAAAAACAGTCCGCCTATTGTTCGCCAAATTTCAGAACTTTTTTTCTCTTCGGAAGAAAAGATCAAAGGTGAAGAAAATAATTTGGTCAATATTCTATTGTTGGGAATCGGCGGTGAGAATCACAGTGGAGGAGGCTTGACCGACACTATTATGGTGATGAGCGCTAAGCCTAATTCCGGCGAGATGGCTTTAATTTCCATCCCTCGCGATCTCCATATTAAAATTCCCGACAGCGAACAATATTTAAAGATCAACGCCGTCAAAGAATTCGGTGACTCTTCCAAAAATTTAACAAAGTATAAAACCGGATCGGAGTTAATTAAAAAAACGGTTGGCGAAATAACCGATCTAAATATTCATTATTGTATGCAACTGGATTTTCAGGGTTTTATTGAGATGATAGACCGGCTGGGAGGAATTGATATTAATTTGGAAGAAGAGATCAACGATCCCAAATATCCGGATTTTAACCGCGGCTATGATCCTTTTTATATTTCCGCCGGACGGCATCATCTGGACGGCGCGACGGCTTTGAAAGTCGCCCGCTCCCGCTATTCAAGAAGAGGAGATTTTGACCGCGTCAAAAGACAGCAGATAATTATTCGCGCCGCCAAGCAAAAGTTTTTTGAAAAATATTCCTCTTTTGACTTATTGGCGTTTAATGGTATTTTTAACTTGCTGGGCGATCATCTTAAAACCGATATCCAACTTAAAGAATTAAAAGGATTTTACCGCCTTGCCAAAAAAATAGACACTCATAAAATCACCAGCCAGACAATTGATACTTCCAACTATTTAAAAAGCGGACACATCGGCGGCGCTTACACTCTCAAAACCAAATCGGGAGACTACGAAGAACTGCGCCAGTTTTCCAAGGACATTTTTAAACTAAGCATTTCCGAAGAGAGAAAAGAGCTGATTAAAAACGAGCAGGCAAAAATAGAGATCCAAAACGGGAGCGGTTTTCCGGAACTGGCGAATAAAATAACCAAGGATTTAGAGGAACTGGGATTTGAAATTATTCGTTCCGCCAATATTTCCGCCGATTTCGGCGGCGCGATGATTTATGATTATAGCTTAGGCGAGAAGTTGGAAACTTTATCATTTTTAAAAGAAAAATTTAACGCTGAAGTTTTGGACGCGGTGGAAAATAATTCGGTTAATGAAGCGGATTTTGTGGTTGTGTTGGGGAAAGGATTTTGAATTAGTAATTTGTCATTCTGGGTGAAGCGTATATTTTTTCTGTCATTCTGAGCGACGACAGGAGCCGAAGAATCTCGTGGCAAACGGAGAGAATTATTGTATAACACTACATAATACTAACACGGGATCCTTCGACTCGTTCCTCGCTCAGGATGACAAATAAATCAAGTATTAATACTAAATTTATGAAATTAATTATCGGTCTTGGTAATCCGGGAAAAGAGTATGAAAAAACCAGGCATAATGCCGGGTTTTTAGCGGTGGATAAAATAGTATCAAGTAGCGAGTATCAAGTATCAAGTGTTAAGCAAAAATTTAACGCTGAGATTTCTCAGGGCACAATAAATAACGAAAAAACTATTTTAGCCAAGCCGCAAACTTTTATGAACAACTCCGGGCAGGCGGTTCGGGCTATTTTGGATTACTATAAAATAAATCCGGAAGATATTATTGTCATTCACGATGATCTGGATATTCCGCTCGGCGAGTTTAAAATTTCAAAAAATAAAAATTCCGGCGGGCACAAGGGTGTTCAGTCAATCATTGATCATCTGGGAACGAAAGATTTTACGAGAATTAGGATTGGGATAAATGCAGAAAATAAAAAAACACCAACGGAAAAGTTTGTGTTAGGGAAGTTTAGTGAAGATGAAACGAGGGAAATCGAGAGAGTTATCGGGGAGATTGTTTTAAATATTTCTACCCAGCTTTAGCTGATAAATAATGTCATCCTGAACTTGTTTCAGGATCTGTCATGTGCTACATTATGCTTTTATATTTATCTTAAAACTAAATATAACAGACGACAGATCCTGAAACAAGTTCAGGATGACAGTTTTGTTCGCTGGTTCTATGGTGACGATAGCCCTGTGTTTGTTATGTGTATTTGTCGCATTAAAATAACACACTCCGCTATCGCTCGTGTGTCACTCCGGGGCTTGAAATTTGTGCGTCATTCTGATTTCAAAATAAAAAAAATAAGGCCGAGATTTAAAAAAATAAATTCTCGACCGAGCAAATCAGGACTTTTTCGCCTGACTTGCTAGCTCATGTAGTTTGTCTGCCAAATCTCTTATCCCGCGAACGAGATCGCGAGCTTCATTCAATAAGCTCGTTGCTTCATCCGCCATCTCTTGCGAAACATCTTCTTTAGCCATACTTTTCACCTCCTCCTTATTTTTTATGATTTTATTATAAAAATTGTTTTAAAAAATTTGAAAATTGTATAATTGAAAATTATAATCTACCGGACACTGTCCTATCCATAAGCGCGAGATTTGCCGCTCATAAAGAGGGCAGACCTCAACTTGATGGCTCTGGCGAACTAAAGGAGGGTTTGTCCGCTTTCGCCGCTCACAGACAGGACGGTATCCGCTAAATTGGCAAGTCAAGTATTTTTCTTACTTAATAAAGCATCTTATCACATTGATAAAATTTGTCAATAGTGAGTTATTTTAATGTTTTAATATTTGGGATTTATACGTTTTTGTCATTCCGACCGAAGTGACCCTGAGGCGATAGCCGAAGAGGGAACGGAGTGGAGGAATCCCTTCAATATTGTTTATCGCGTAGATATTATTCTTTCTGTTTTATATTATTGAAGGGATCCTTCGACTCCTATCGTCGCTCAGGATGACAAAAAGAGAGCTTGTAATTTAAAGTAATTCCTAAATTCCAATAAAATGATCTCCAACGAAAAAAAATATTATAATGCTTTTAATTTAATTCCTCAGGTTGGACCGATGAGATTTAAAAAACTTTGCGCTTATTTTAATTCCATGGAAGAGGCGTGGCGGGCAGAGAGAGGCGAGTTTAAAAAAGCGGGGCTGGAAGATAAAGTGGCGGAAATGATTTTGAGCGAGCGGGGGAAAATTGATGTTGACGGCGAGGCGGAAAAACTGGAGCGGGAAAATATTGAAGTTGTTATTTTGAGCGATGATAATTACCCGGCACTTCTCAAGGAAATTCATTTGCCGCCGGCAATTTTGTATGCCAAAGGAAAATTAAAAAAAGACGAATTTACCGTTGCCATTGTCGGACCGCGAAAAGTTTCCTCTTACGGGATGCAGGTCGCGGAACAATTCAGCCGGGAATTATCACGGGCGGGAATAGTAATCGTCAGCGGGATGGCGTTGGGAACTGACAATCTTGCTCATCGGGAATGCCTTAAATTAAAAAATCGGACGATTGCCGTTTTGGGATCGGGAATAGATCAGAATAGTATTTACCCTTCCGCCAATAAAAAAACCGCCGAAGCGATTTCCCGATGCGGGGCGGTGATCAGTGAATATCCTTTCGGCACGCCGCCGCTCAAACAGCATTTTCCGGCGAGAAACAGGATTATCAGCGGCCTGTCGCTGGCGACTTTGGTTGTTGAAGCCTCTGAAAGATCCGGCGCCTTGATCACCGCCAATTTTTCCCTGGAGCAAAATCGCGAAGTTTTCGCCACGCCGGGAAATATTTATTCCTTGAACTCCGTTGGAACGAATAATCTTATAAAAATGGGCGCCAAGCTGGTGACGAACGCGCAGGAAATTTTAGACGAGTTAAATCTTTCCTCGGCGACTGAATTTTTGAAAGCCAAAGAAATTGTTCCTGATAACGAGCAGGAGGAAATAATTTTAAAAAATTTATTTAAAACCGAAGAGCCGATTCATATTGATAACTTGTCCAAACTAACCGCCATCAGTGTTACTGAAATTTCCGGCGTCTTGACTTTAATGGAGATGAAAGGTAAAGTCAAAAATGTCGGAGGAATGAGTTATGTTATTGTGAGATAAAAATCGGAACGGAAAATTTCTACCCGGCTTTAGCCGAGGGTTTGCGAGGTTTTAACCTCGCGAGATTGAGTTTGATTGAGTTAAGTTTCGCGAGGTTAAAACCTCGTAGACCGTGCGCTAAAGCGCCGTAGAATAATCTGGGGAAATAAAAAAAAGAGGTGTGACAAAATGTCAGTGACCTCAAGTATGATTATTTAGGTTTTGTTTCTTCGGCTTCTTCGAGAAGTCGTTTAGCCGTTTTTAATATTTCTTTTAACGCTTTCTTTTTCTCTGTACCAGTGTGGTTGCAATAATAGCGACTACATATAGGACATACGGGCATTATAAATCCTCCTAACCAGAATCAGAATCTTAATTTAGATTGATTAACTGGTTTCCTTCCTAAGTATAAATAAACATAAAAAAATAAATATGTCAACCCCAACCAAAAAACTAATTATCGTGGAGTCGCCGACAAAGGCGAGGACGATATCGAAATTTCTGGGAAAGGAATATTTTGTGGAGTCTTCTTACGGACATCTGCGGGATTTGCCGAAGAAAAAAATGGGGATTGATATTGAAAACGATTTTCAGCCGGAATATGAGATCAGCGATAAAAGCAAAAAACGCGCTAACGAATTAAAAAGACTGGCGAAAAAATCGGACGAGATCATTCTTGCCAGTGATGAGGACAGAGAAGGAGAAGCGATCGCGTGGCACTTGATGCAGATTTTGGGGCTTACGCAAGTCAAAAGTCAAAAGCATGCCCTCGAGAGGCATCGGGGGTCAAAAGTCAAAAGTTATCAGAGAATTGTTTTTCATGAGATTACCAAAAACGCTATTTTGGAAGCGCTAAAAAATCCTCGCGAAATAGATATGAATTTGGTTGACGCCCAACAGGCGCGACGGATTTTGGACCGATTAGTGGGGTATGAATTGTCCCCTTTTCTTTGGAAAAAAATCAGATATGGACTTTCAGCGGGACGGGTTCAGTCGGTCACTGTTCGTCTTATCGTAGAGAGAGAGGAAGAGATCAGAAAGTTTAAGGAAGACGAGTATTGGACGATAATGGCGAAAGTCCGTAAAGTCAAAAGTCAAAAGTCAAAAAATCCCCTTTTTGCGAAGGAGGGGGCAGGGGGAGGTTTTGAAAATGAATTTGAAGCAAAACTAACTAAAATAAACGGTAAGGCTGTTCCTAAATTGGGAATTAAATCAAAGGCTGAAGCGGAGAAAATTAAAAAAGAATTAGAAAAGGCGGATTATCAAATTGAAAAAATAACTAAAAAGGAAGTCAAAAAAAATCCTTTGCCGCCGTTTACGACCAGCACCTTGCAGCAGGCGGCGAATAACCGGCTGGGTTATAGCGCCAAACAGACGATGATGTTCGCCCAGCAATTATACGAAGGAATAAATTTGGGAGATAAAGGCTCAACCGGACTGATCACTTATATGAGAACCGACTCGCTGAATTTGAGCAAGGGGTCACTGGAAGCGGCGGAAAATTATATCACAAATAAATTCGGCAAAGAATACGCGGAGAGAAGATTTTTCAAAACGAAAAGCAAAGGCGCGCAGGAAGCGCACGAAGCGATCCGGCCAACCGATCCGGAGAGAAATCCGAAAAGCATCAAAAAACATTTAGACGATAAGCAATACAAATTATATAAATTGATTTGGCAGAGAATGATTGCCAGCCAGATGGCGAGCGCGGTTAGTGATTTGACGACGATTGATGTGGCGGCAACAGAGAACGAAAATTTTCGTTCCCTACATCGCGCCAGCGGTTCGGTGATAAAATTTGAGGGATTTCTGAAAATATATCCGACAAAATCCGAAGGGGCACAAGATTTTGTGCCCTTACTGCCGAAAGTTGAAGAAAAGGAAAAACTGGACTTGCTAAAAGTAATCGCTGATCAGCATTTCACTCAGCCGCCTGCTCGCTATACGGAAGCCAGTCTGGTAAAAAAATTGGAAGAAGAAGGGATCGGTCGCCCGTCCACTTACGCGCCGACACTTTCCACGATCCAAGACCGCGGCTATGTTGAAAAAATTGAGCGTCGATTTCATCCGAAAGAAATTGGCGAATTGGTAAATAAATTATTAGTGGAACATTTTCCAAAAATAGTTGATCTTAAATTTACCGCTAAAATGGAAGAGGATCTTGACGAAATTGCCGAGGGCAAAATTAAATGGGTTCCGATTATCAAAAATTTTTATAAACCGTTTAAAACAAATCTTATGCAAAAAGAAGAAGAAGTAAACAAAAAAGATCTAACCGAAGAAAAGACTGACGAAGTCTGTGAAAAATGCGGCTCGCCGATGATCATTAAACTTGGCAGATTTGGGAAATTTCTAGCGTGCGGCAATTATCCCGATTGTAAAAACACAAAGCAAATCGGTGACGATGGAAAAGTGGAAGAGCCTGAAACCACGGATGAAGTCTGCGAAAAATGCGGAAAGCCGATGGTGTTTAAAAGAGGCAGATTTGGAAAGTTTCTCGGATGCTCCGGCTATCCCGATTGCCGCAACATAAAAGCGATTGTAAAATCCACCGGCGTTAAATGTCCGCAGTGCGGCAAGGGTGAAGTCGTGGAAAAAAAATCAAAAAAAGGCAAAGTATTTTTTGCCTGTAATCAATATCCCGATTGTAAATTCGCTTTATGGAGCAAGCCGACCGGCGAGAAATGTTCCGTCTGTAAAAGCCTGATGGTTTTCGGAAAAGGCGGCGAAGGAGTTTGCAGTAATAAAGAATGTGGGAAATAAATAAATCTTGCTGGTTGGGGTTGATGTGAAACCGGAGTTTTTTAATGTTTTAATTTCTTTTAAACATAAAGTTTGATTTATTGCCAAATTGTCAAACTGTCTAATTCTACTGACAATTTAGCAATTTGACAATTTGGCAATGAGAGGAGTCTAAACTTTAAAAAGTAATAAAAGCTTAAAACAAAGGCTTTACTCTCATACCAATCTCAATCGCTACTGTCTTTTTCCTTTTTAGAAACCAGCCCGCTGATCTTTGAAACGATGCTTTTTATATCGTCTTTTGTCTCAAATCCGGAAGCAAGTTTATGTCCGCCTCCGCCGAGACCATGGGCGATTTTTGAAACATCAACTCCTTTATATTCCTCGCTTCGTAAACTACCGCTGATCTTTTGATCGTCGCCTTCGGTCAGTAAAAGTGAAAATTTTGAATCTGAAATAGTGTTGATAATATTAACCACTCCGGAAAGTTCGTCGCGGGAAGCGCCGCATTTCTCTAAATCTTGTTTGTCTATGTATGAAACAGACATCCCGCTTTCAGGATCAGTTTCAATCCGCGCCAGCGCCCGTCCCCAAATTTTAATGGAAGGAATCGTTTTGCTGTTAAAAATATTTTGGGAAATTTTATTTATTCGCGGTCCCCTTTTCATCAGCTCGGCGGCAACCTCTAAAGTTCTTGGTGAGACATTGGCGTGCTGAAATCCGCCCGTGTCAGTAAAAATTCCTGTTAGCAAACACTGAGCGATATCTTTGGTAATTTTTATTTCCATTTCAGTGAATAGTTCAAAGAGCATTTCCGCCGCGCTGGAAGATCTAGAGTTGATAATTTTGGTAATTTTAAAATCTGCGTTTGTTATCTCTCGTTCGGGATGATGATCAATGATCAATAAATTTTTAGCCGGCTTGATGATCTCTTCAATATTTTCAACGCCCGTTCTTTCCAATTCGGCGCAATCGGCTAAGATCACTAGATCATATTTGCCGTCAGCCAAATCATCCTCGGACAGATCTTCAAAATATTTAATCTTTTCTTTTCCGGGAAGAAATTCCAAAACTTTGGGAATCTTGTCTTTTAAAATAATATCGTTGTTTTTATTTAAATTATCCAGCGCCAAGCTCAAAGATAAAACCGACCCCACGGCATCGCCGTCGGGGTTTTTATGGGTGAGAATAAGAATTTTCTCACTAGCCTTAATTAGGTTGATCGCTTTGGTGAAGTTCGGCATAGTTTAATTCTATGATTTAGCTGCAAGAACTGTTAGTGTTGTTTACGACTTTTCCCTTTGTCATTCCGACCGAAGTGACCCTGCGGCGATAGCCGAAGAGGGAACGGAGTGGAGGAATCCCTTCAATATTGTTTATCGCATAGATATTATTTTTTCTGTTTTATGTTGTTTAAGGGATCTCTCACTCCGCTCCGCTCCGTTTCGAAATGACAAAAAGAGAGTTTTGTAAATTAAATTTACTGTTGTATATTATTAGCTAAGATTTGGTTTGGGACTTTGTGGGTTATGAATCTTCTCGATCAACTCATCGATCCGGCTGACATATTCTCCGGTTGTGTCCAGTTTAAATCTGATCCTTGGCACAGGCTTCATAACCAATTTTTTATTCAACTCCTGCTGGATTCGATAAACACTTTTATTCAACAATTTGATAGTGGAGATTTTTTTCTCCACCGGCAGAACGCTGATCAAAATATCGGCGTATCGCAAATCGGGAGAGACATCGGCCTTGGTAACCGTAACCAAGATTTCCTTGCTTAGATCAACTTCTCGGGCGATAATATTTCCCACTTCTTGCTTGATTAATTCGTTGATTTTTTTAAGACGAAGGTTCATAGTGTGTAACGTATAGCGTGTAACGTATAACATATAATTTGTAGCGTATTTTAAAACTTTCGTTACACGTTACACTTTATATATTTCTTTCCCTTTCCTCCTCCTTATAACTTACCAATTCATCATCCATTTCAATTTTAATATCCCCCTGATAAGTAATGCCGGCGTTGTTGTTCTCTTTAATTTCGGGGACCATTTTTTTATTATATTCCAGCTGAAGAACTTTTCCCAAGCCGATTTTTTCTTCGTCTCTGAAAATTTCCATCAGGCAGCCTTTTTCTATTTTTCCCGAAGTTACTCTGGCGCCGACGATCATTTTTATGATTCCTTTCGGAGACATTTTACCGGTCATGAAAAGAGCGATCACTTTTAATTTTCCAAGATCGGTTCGGACAATTTCCGCTTCCAAGAGCGCGGAGATTTCTTTTTTGAGATCCTCTACTAATTCATAGATAATCTGATAAAGAGCCACTTCCACTTTATTTTGCTCGGCGAGCTGTTTGACCGCCGGTTCCAGATTAGTATGAAATCCGATGACTTTGGACTTGGAAGCTTCCGCCATTTTAATATCAGACTCGGTGATATTGCCCAATCCGGTTTTAATTATTTGAACGGATATTTCTTCAGTGGGGATGGTTTCAATAATTTGAGTTATCGCTTCCAGCGAACCCTTGGTGTCCGCGCGGATGATAAGATTAAATTTTTTAGCTTGCTTTGATTCAGTTGTTTCTTTGACTTTTATCGCGCCGCCGATTCTTTCCGATTCGCCTTCGCTCGCTTCTCTAAATTCCGCGATTCTTTTTTCCGCCGCAGCTTTATCTTCTTCTTTCAATAAAAGGCTTCCGGCGGCGACGGTATTTTCCAGACCGATAATAACGACCGGCATTGAAGGAAGAGCTTTTTTAATCTGTTTTCCCTGAAAGTCTTCCATCTTTTTAATTTTGCCGCTTACCAGTCCGGCGCTGATATAATCTCCTTCTCGCAGAATGCCGTTTTGAATAACGGCGTTTGCCACCGCGCCTCGCCGGGAATCCATATGCGATTCCACGATTGTTCCCTCGGCCGGCATTTTTGGATCAGCTTTTAACTCTTCTATCTCGCTGGCAAGGAGAATCATTTCCAGCAGCTCATCAATTCCTTGTCCTGTAGAGGCGGATGTTTCAACATAAACCGTTTTGCCTCCCCAGTCTTCGGGCGCCAGATCCAGTTCCGAAAGTTGTTTTTTAACTTTCTCGGGATTGGCTTCCGGCTTGTCAATTTTATTTAAAGCGACGATGATGGGAATTTCCGCTTGGCGAATAAAATTAATCGCTTCTTTGGTTTGCGGTTTAACGCCATCGTCGGCGGCAACCACTAAAATTGCCAGATCGGTCAGATGCGCTCCCCGTTGCCGCATTGCCTGAAAAGCCTCGTGTCCGGGAGTATCTAAAAAGGTAATTAATTTCCCCTTTTTATTAACCTGATAAGCGGAGATGTGCTGAGTAATTCCGCCGGCCTCGTCGCTTGTCGTGTTTGTTTCTCTAATTTTATCAAGCAAAGAAGTTTTGCCGTGGTCAACATGTCCCATCACAACAACAATTGGCGGGCGTTTCACGGCGCCCTTGCCCAGTTTCTTTCTTGCTTTTCTTAGTTTTTGTCCGAGAGATTCTCTTTTGGAGATTTTAAATCCGAAATCATCAGCGATAATGCTTGCCGTTTCAAAGTCAATTTCTTCGTTAATGCTGGCGAAAATTCCGTTCTTGATCAATTCGGAAATTAGTTCGGTCGCCGAAATGTCCATTTTCTCCGCCAAAGTCTTAACCGCCACAAAATCCCCGATCTCTATTTCGGTTTTTTCTTTCTGCTTATCCTTTTGATCTTCGCGAGAAATAGCTTCATCTTTTTCCGGCTTATCCTCGGAAGTTTTTTTATTATTTTTTTTCATAAAAGTAAATTGTTATATTGGTCGGTAATTTAACAATACAATAACACTTTTTGTCATTCTGACCGAAGTGACCCTGCGGCGATAGCCGAAGAGGGAACGAAGTGGAAGAATCCCTTTAACATTGTTTATTACACAGATATTATTTTTTCTGTTATATATTATTGAAGGGATCCTTCGACTCCTATCGTCGCTCAGGATGACAAAAAGAGAATTTTGTGATTTAAAGAAGTTAACAATTTAACAATAATATATTTATAACTTAGCAGAGATTTATGAAAAATACAAGGGGTTGTTGTGGTTTGTCAGCTGTTCAGAGTTCCGGTCTCCTAAGGGAGACCGGAACTCTTTTACATCCGGTAAATAAAAAAAGCGCATTCAGAAAATTGAACACGCCAAAATAATTTAATGTTTCTCCAGATATTCTTCTACCTCCTTTTGATAATTTATTACCCCTTCTTTTGTTTCTTCGTCTATCAGCCCTGTCTCAACATAAATGCCAAGAAGTTCCGACATGGTAAACACGGAATGCAATTTTATGCCGTGTTCTGCAAGTTGTTCTTTGCCACCCTGCTGACGATCCACTAAAACGATGCAGTCTCTTGCTATTAATTCATTAGATCTTAGTGCCTCCGCAGTCTCTATTTTAGTGTCGGCTCTGGTGATCAAGTCGTCAATTATGACGACAATATCTTTTTGGAAATAATCACCACTTATTATTGGCAAGATCCTTCGTCCAGTTTCTGTTTCTTCTTTCTCAAGAAAAATCAGTCTGTCGTAAGCGAGGATATCGGCAGAAGCTTTTACAAACGCTTTCGCCATGGGATTTCCTGCTTTTGGAATACCTACGACAATTTGGAATACAAGTCTTTCTTCCAGAACAATGTCCCAGAGAAGTTGTCCAATTTCGTCAATGATCTCGCCTGAAAGGTTGCCTTTTGGCGGCACTCTCAAATTGAGATATATCGGTGACAGCGGCGCATCCGGGTATTTCTCATGCATCTTTAGCGGGAACTCTCCAAATTTGACAGCCTTGGCTTCAAACAATGCTCTCGCCAGTTTTCTTTTGGCATCATTAAGTTCATCCATATGTTTATCCATTTCTTATCACCTCTGAAAAAAATTTAGTGGTTGAGGCAAGCTCAACCGATTTATTCATCTGATTTCATTTCTTCTGCCGTTTCAACTTCTGTTAAAATTCTTTGAACGGCATCTAAGGATGTCATTCCTTCCGGCGGTTTAGTGATCGCTCTCCCTATCACAAGGAAAGACGCATCGTTCTTTATCGCCGTTGTCGGTGTGGTTATACGCTTTTGATCTACTGATTTGTTCGCCCATTCCGGAGTGATTCCAGGCGTTATTTTCGCCAGCAAATTAAGCTCTGGGAATTTATTTAAAAATTCCAGTTCTTTCGCCGAACAAACTATGTTGTCAACGCCAGCCAGAACAGCATTTCTCGCATATTGAAGCACTTTTGCTTTTACGGGACCTCCAAGATTTATCTGACATTCTTCTTCGTTTAAGGAAGTTAGAACGGTCACGGCGGCTATTGATGTCCACGGTAAGTTTTTGTTTTTATGATAAACTTCTTCCGCGGTAGCAACTGCCGCTCTCATCATTTCAATTCCGCCCGATGCCTGTACCGTTAAAATGTTTGTTCCGGCATTTGCGTAAATTGCTGTTCTGTTTCTTACTGTGTTTGGTATGTCATGCAACTTTGGATCTGCCATGACGATACCATATCTCCGAAGCGTTTTGATGGCAGTTGTGGGTCCGGCGAGATCTAAAAGATCATTTGCCTTGAATCCGGCCACCTGACCTTTAAGCGTTTCTGCCAACTCAAGAGCTTTCTCGGAACTCATTCCATCTAAAGCTACAATTACTGGGTTTATCATACTTCTTCTTCCTCCAATTAAATTGTCAAAGATCAATCTCCTCGTTGGGTTTTGTTTTTTTACCCTCCGATTCATTGGTTGAATCTTGAATAAAAAGTAGCAGAGTTAAACGGGGTTGTCAATGATAAAATAGACATAAAAAATAAATATCCTTGCCAACTTTTGTTTTTTGTAGTATGGTAGTAAATAAGAAAAGATAAGAAAATTCTTTTCGGGATTTTTTAGTTTGGATAATTAAAACACAATGATTGACAAAAGCAAAAAAAACAGGCTGATCAAAAAACACCAAGTCCATGAAAGCGACACCGGGTCTTCGGAGGTTCAGGTTGCCATTCTGACAAAAAGGATTACGGAGTTGACCGATCATCTGAAAACTCATAAAAAAGACAATCATTCCCGCCGGGGGCTTCTGCAAATGGTTGCCAAAAGAAAAAAGCTCTTGAAATTTTTAGAAGGGCAGGATTTGAAGCGGTATGAGAAGATCGTCAAGTCGCTGAAATTGAAAGCGGCGAAGAGTTTTGAGAAAAAAGAAGAAGAGAAATAATAAAAAGTGAATTATAAGAAGACGATAGTCAATAAAGCAATACCATTATACTGTCATTGCGAGGAGCCCGAGCGAACGCAGTTCGCGAGAAGGCGACGCGGCAATCTCATGACAATAGTTCAAAGTTTTATGATTTATGGCACGGGATTGCCGCGCTCCGTTCCGCTATCACTCCACTTCGCTCGCAATGACAGCGAAGTTTATTACTAGTATATAAGCCTTAATATCAACACCAATGAAACAAGATTTACAATTTAAAACTATCAAACATAAAGACCAGCGGGTAGGCGTTTTTGTGGACGCTCAAAATATGTATCACTCCGCTAAAAATCTTTACAACGCGAAAGTCAATTACAAAGAAGTTTTAAAAACGGTCGTGGCGGATCGGGTTTTAATCCGAGCGATTATTTATGTTATTAAAACCGAAAGCGGAGAGGAAAAAACTTTTTTTGAAGCTTTATCCAAGCTGGGCTTTGAAGTCAAAGAAAAAGACCTTCAGATCTTTGCCGGAGGAGCCAAAAAAGCGGACTGGGATGTCGGACTGGCGATCGACACGATCAAGCTGGCGGATAAATTGGATGTCGTGGTCTTAGTTTCCGGTGACGGCGATTATATTCCGATGGTGGAATACCTGAAAATCAACAAAGGCTGCCGCGTGGAAGCGATCGCTTTCGGCAAAACCACCTCGGCAAAATTGATCGAATCAGTGGATGATTTCATCGATCTGAGCGAGAATAAGAGGAAGTTTTTGATCAAATAAGCTAGGTTGTAGGTTGTAGCTTTTTAGCTTATTAGGTTTTGTTGTCATTCCGACCGAAGTGACCCTGCGGCGATAGCCGAAGAGGGAACGGAGTGGAGGAATCTGTAAGGGCAGTATGCTTGTGTTTCGTAAAGATATTTTGAAACACACACTCTACTCTTTTACAGATCCCTCGGCTCCTACCGTCGCTCGGGATGACAAGTTTAGTGTGTAATTTATATTTAGGGCAATTTAACAATTTAACAATGAAACAAACATTTTCAAAAATTTTCCAACGGGTTAAATCGTTTTTTAAGACGATTTTTAAGGTATTAAATCGGTTTAGAAAAATGGTTTTTTGGGTGTTTAAATGGTTGTTCAAGCTAAGTCCGAAGTTAAAAAGAAAAGTTTTTATGGCAAGCGCGGTTTGTTTTTATGATCGGGTTATTGGAAAGAAGAAAAAGAAGAAAGAATAAAGAATCAGGAATCAAGAGTAAAGAATAGCTTGCTAGGTTTGCTGTTTTTAATTCGTAATTCAATTTAATTAATTAATTCTCTAATCAACAGACAGGTAGATTATCTTGATTTGTTTAAAATAAATTTAAATAAATTGAACTTAGTCTAAAGTTTGTTGATTAGGGAAACATAGAAAGGTACAAGAAAATGGAAATAAAAAAGTATGAGACTGAATTTGCCGGGAAAAAATTAATCGTTGAAACCGGCAAACTCGCCAATCAGGCGAACGGCGCGATAACCGTTCAGTACGGCGACACGATGGTGCTCGCCACAGCGACAATGAGTAAAAGTAAACGCGAGGGAATCGGATTTTTCCCTTTAATGGTTGATTATGAAGAGCGGGTTTACGCCGCCGGAAAGATCAAGGGAAGTCGTTTTATCAAGAGAGACGGCCGGCCGACGGACAAAGCGGTCGTCAGCGGTCGGGTGATCGACCGAGTTATTCGCCCTCTTTTTGACGGGCGGATGAGAAATGATATCCAGGTGGTCATCACTGTTCTTTCAGTGGATCAGGAAAATGATCCGGTTATTTGCGCTATTTTAGGCGCTTCGATCGCTCTGGGCATTTCCGACATTCCATGGAACGGTCCGGTGGGAGCGGTAACGGTTGCCAAGGCGGAGGATCAGTTAAAAATAAATGCTGTTTACGAGGAGCGAGAAAAGGCGGAATTTGATCTGTTTGTCGCCGGCGCCGGAGACAAAATAAATATGATCGAAGGGGACGCCGGGGAAGCAAAAGAAAAAGATATTATTGAAGGAATAAAATTAAGCCAGCAGTATATTAAAGAATTGGTTGATTTTCAGGAAAATATCATTAAAGAGATCGGACGGTCAAAAACCGAACCTATCCTGGTGAAGGCTTCCGAGGAAGTGGAAAATTCCATCAAAGAATTTTTAGCCGACAAACTTCCGGCGGCAATTTACGAAACCGACAGAATAAAACGAGCTGAAAAATCGGGCGAGCTGAAAAGATCTTTGGAAAATTATCTTAAGGAAAAATACCCTGAAGACTTTGATGAAAAAGGATACAAGGGCGTTGCTGAAATAGTAACGGATGAAGAAATTGATAAAATAGTCCACGAAGGCGTTCTCAAAGAAAACCGCCGTCCCGACGGCAGAGGATTGGATGAAGTTAGATCTCTTTCCGCCGAGGTGGGAATTCTGCCCCGAACTCACGGGACAGGGCTTTTTAATCGTGGCGAAACGCAGGTTTTGTCCATTTTGACGCTGGGAGCGCCGGGCGACGAACAGCTGCTTGACAGCATGGAAGAAGACGGCGTTAAACGATTTATGCACCACTATACTTTCCCGGGATTTTCTGTCGGCGAAGTAAAGCCGATGAGAGGTCCCAGCCGCCGTGACATCGGTCACGGCAATCTGGCGGAAAGAGCGTTGGAAAAATTTATGCCCGATAAAGAGGATTTTCCTTACACGATCAGATTGGTTTCGGAAGTTCTTTCTTCCAACGGATCGTCTTCAATGGCGAGCGTTTGCGGAAGCAGTCTGGCTCTGATGGATGGCGGCGTGCCGATCTCTCGGGCAGTAGCGGGAATCGCGATGGGATTGATTACCGATGAAAATAACAACTATAAAATTTTGACCGACATTCAGGGACCCGAAGATCATCACGGCGATATGGACCTTAAAGTGGCGGGGACGGAAGAAGGAGTAACCGCTCTTCAAATGGATGTCAAGATCAAAGGCGTTACTTTGGATATTTTAAAGGAGGCGTTTGAAGCGGCTCGCCTGGCGCGGCTGCAAATTATCGCGGAAATGAACAAGGCGATCAGCGCTTCCAGAGAGGAGCTTTCTCCTCACGCTCCGCGGATCATTACTCTTAGAATAAATCCTGATAAAATAAAAGATGTAATTGGACCGGGTGGAAAAATAATCAACGAAATTATCGCTGAAACCGGCGTGTCAATTGACATTGAGGACGACGGGCTGGTTATGATCACCACTAAAGACGCGGAACAGGGCGAGAAAGCGCTTAACCGAGTTAAAGATCTTACCAGAGAGATAGAGGTCGGGGAAGTGTTTCAGGGCAAGGTAGTCAGGATTATGGACTTCGGAGCTTTCGTTGAATTATTGCCCGGGAAGGACGGACTGGTCCACATATCAGAATTAGCTCCCCATCGCGTTGAAAAAGTTGAAGATGTGGTCAAGCTCGGCGAGACGATCACCGTAAAGGTAAAAGAAATTGATGATCAGGGAAGAGTGAGATTAACGCGTAATTTGTAAATTGAAAGTCCATAAAGTCAAAAGCCTGGATTTATAGTTTTTAAGAATTTTATAAGCATTATCTTTTAATTGTCATTCCGACCGAAGTGACCCTGCGGCGATAGCCGAAGAGGGAACGGAGTGGAGGAATCTGTAAATACAGAATACTTGCTTCT
>DAOVOJ010000002.1 GCA_030629775.1 Candidatus Moraniibacteriota bacterium | reverse complement strand
TAGCACATGACAGATCCTGAAACAAGTTCAGGATGACAGGCTTATAGCCCGTCCCGAATTCAGTTTAGAGATGACAGTTTTTATTCAGAAACAACGGTTAAAATTCAGTATTTTGTAATTCAGGCAAAATAAAAATTTAAGTTTTAACACGCCTCTATCCACTTTAGGAAGAAATTAATACATCTTTTTCAACTACTTCTCCCGGCAATATCTGAGAATTAGGATCAATTTTCACTCCCGGCCAAAAAGAAACATTGATACCGGTTTTACAGTTGTCTCCGATAATAGCGCCGAGCTTTTTTCTCTCGGTATCCAGAACAACGCCGTTGACCGGCGTTTTTACATTTTTCCCGTCAAACCTTAAATTAGCGATAACGGTTCCCGCTCCAAAATTGACCTTGTCGCCAATCACCGAATCACCGACATAAGACAAATGGGCAATGTTAGTATTATCGCCAATGATTGAATTTTTAATCTCCACCGCCTGCCCGATATGGCAGCTGTCGCCGATCGTTGTCGCTCCTCTTAAATAACAATTGGGACCAATAACGCAATTCTTGCCGATCACAACACTTCCCTCAATGTAAACTCCCGATCTTATTACGGTTCCGGAACCAACTTTTATTTCTCCTTTGATTTGAACATTTTTTTCAACTTTATAATTTTTATCTTTTTCAGTTTTTATTTTTTCTAATAAATATTCATTCGCGTCCAATAAACTCCAAGGATAAGTGATCGGCAGCCAGTAATTTTTTACTTCAACGACTTTTATTTCTTTCTTTTTGGCAAGTAAATTATAGGCGTCCGTCAGTTCGTATTCATTTCTTTTTGACAGTTTGATTTTTCCTAAAACATTAAAAATATCTTTCGTAAACGCAAAGCATCCCACATTAACCAAATCCGAAACAAACGCTTTCGGCTTTTCAACTACTTCTGAAAAAATATTATTTTTAACTTTCAAAACTCCAAATCGCTCCGGGTTTTCAACTTTTTTCGCCAGAATGGCGTTTTCATATTTTAATAATTTCTCTATGTCTTTTTTGCTATACAGATCATCACCGAACATTAAAATAAACTTTCCTTTGATAAATTTTTCAGCCATCGCTAAGGCGTCAGCATTTCCAACAGGATCTTTCTGAACAGCATATTCAATATCCATTCCTTTAAATTTGCCGCCGACAAATTTTTTTATCATTTCCGATTTATATCCGACAACGATGCAAACGCTATCAACCAACCCGGCAAGCTGCTCTAAATTATGCTCAATGATCGTTTTCCCGGCCACCTTTAAAAGGGGCTTCGGCTTTGTAAGCGTCAACGGATAAGTTCTTGTCGATTTTCCCGCGGCTAAAATTACTGCCTGCATATTTTTAGTATTAAGTATCAAGTATCAAGTATCAAGCGCTTAATACTTGATACTGGCTACTTAATACTATCTCGTCCTTGTCATTAACTCAAATATACTATATCATTAAATTATTCAAAAGCCAAAATATTAACAATTTAGCAATACAACAATTTAACAATTTAATACAAATATGCAAAAATTTATTATCAATGGCGGAAAACCGCTGAAAGGCGAAGTGGATGTTAGAGGCTCAAAAAACGCCGCTACACCGATACTTTCAGCCTGCCTTTTGACAAAGGAAGAATGTATCATAGACAACATCCCGCTAATCACTGATGTTTTGAAAATGATAGAAATATTAGAAAGTATGGGCGTTAAAACAGAATGGATAGAGAAAAGAAAGCTTAAAATAAAAGCTGGAGATAATGTTGATCCGGAAAAAATGGATTTTTCCATAGTCGGCAACATGAGATCGTCTATTTTATTATTGGGAAGTTTGCTAGCAAGATTTAAAAAATTTAAAATCCAACAGCCGGGAGGATGTATTATCGGAGCAAGGCCGATCGGAGTTCATTTCGACGCGCTTGAAGCGCTGGGAGCAAAGATCACTTCAGAAAATGGATTTTATTGTTTTGAAGCTGGCAGGCTTGTTGGAAAAAAAATAGTCCTTAAAGAATTTTCCGTTACCGCGACCGAAAACTTAATGATGGCGGCAACACTCGCGGAAGGAACAACAACGATTAACATTGCCGCCATTGAACCACATGTGCAGGATCTGGCAAGATTTTTAAACAAAATGGGCGCGCGAATAAAAGGTCTCGGTATTCATACCATTCAAATCCAAGGCGTGGAAAAATTGCATGGCGCGGAACATAAAATAATTCCCGACCCGATTGAAGCCGGCACTTTTGCCATCGCCGCCGCCGCGACAAAAGGCAATATCCGGATTAATAACATAAATCCGCATGAACTGGATTTAGTTTTGGAAAAATTAAAGGAACTCGGCGTCAATTTTAAGACAGAAAAAAACAGGTTAACAATAAAACCAGTAAGCAGACTAAACGCTATTCGAAAAATAGAAACTCGGACTTATCCTGGAATTCCAACTGATTTACAAGCGCCTTTTGCTGTCCTCGCCACGCAAGCGGAAGGAACAACTCTTATTCACGACACTTTATATGAGGGCCGATTAGCTTACATAAACGAACTGAATAAAATGGGCGCGAACGCAATCATCTGTGATCCGCATCGTGCTTTGATCACCGGACCGACTCCTTTATATGGCCAAGATATTACCAGTTTTGATCTCCGCGCAGGCGCCACTCTCATAATTGCCGCCCTCCTCGCCCAAGGACAAAGTACGATTGAGAAAGTAGAACAAGTTGATCGGGGTTATGAAAAAATTGAAGAAAGGTTGAAAAAACTTGGCGCGGATATTAAAAGAGTTAAAGAATAAAACAATGGCAGTGATATTAACGCTTGATACTTAATACTATATACTTAATACTACTCCACCGTCACACTCTTTGCTAGATTCCTCGGTTGATCAATATCGCATCCTAATTCTATTCCAACATACGCCGCAAATAAATGTAAAGGGATGGCGGTTAAAATGGGCGTGAGCATTTCCAATGTTTTCGGAACGTAAATCACATCATCGGCCAGATCTTTTATATCTTCATTTCCCTCAGTCGCAATAGCAATAATTTTCCCGTTTCTGGCTTTTACTTCTTCCATATTACTCCACATTTTTTCATAAACGCTGTCGTTTGGAACTATAAAAAAGCAGGGAAAATTTTCATCGATCATTGCGATCGGACCATGCTTCATTTCTCCCCCGGCGTATCCTTCGGCGTGAATATAATAAGCGATTTCTTTTAATTTTAAAGCGCCTTCTTTAGCGATCGGGTAATTGTATTTTCTGCCAAGAAAAAGAAAGTTTTTATAGCCAGAATATTTTTTCGCCAAAATTTTTATTTGCCCGTCGCTTTCCAATACCTTCTCGATCAGAGACGGTATTTTTTGTATTTCTTCCGTGATGCGTTTTCCCATGGTCAGCGACATATTTCTCGTTCTTCCAAAATAGACAGTCAATAAAGCAAAAACTGTCATTTGAGAAATGAAAGCTTTTGTTGACGCCACGGATATTTCAGAGCCGGCGTGATTGTAAACCCCGGCATCCGTTTCTCTGGCAATCGCGCTGCCAACGACATTAACGATTCCCAGAGTCAAAGCGCCTTTTCTTTTTGCTTCAAGAAGCGAGGCAAGAGTGTCCGCCGTTTCGCCGGACTGGCTGACCGCCATAACCGCCGTTCTCTCATCTATGATCGGTTTTCTGTATCTGAATTCAGAGCCAAGCTCAACTTCCACCGGAATTCCCGCGTATTCCTCAAGCATATATTCGCCGACAAGCCCGGCGTAGCTTGCCGTTCCGCAGGCGATAATAATTATTCTATTTATGTTTCTTAATTTCTTTTGGTCAAGAACATCCAGTCCGCCCAATTTGACCAATCCTTCATCGGGAATTATCCTGCCTCTGATCGAATTTTTAACCACCTCCGGACCTTCAAATATTTCCTTCAGAAGAAAATGGTCGTAGCCGCCTTTCTGAACTTCGGAAACATCCAAGTCTACTTTGCAATGATCTTTGTGGATTTCATTGCTGTCAATAATGGAAATAATTTTATATCCGTCTTTTGTGATAATTCCCAACTCGCCGTCATCAAGATAAATTACCTTATCGGTATATCCAACCGTCGCCGACGGATCTGACGCGATAAAATATTCATTTTCTCCAATGCCTATAATTAACGGGCTGCTTTTTTTCGCGATTATAATTTTGCCCGGATCGTTCTTGGAAATTACGGCGATTGCGTACGCTCCTTCCGTGTGTTTTAACGCGTTTAAAACGGCCTGCTCCAAATTGCCTTGAAAATGGCTTTCTATTAAATGAGTGATCACTTCCGTGTCCGTTTCCGATTTGAATTTATGCCCCGCTTGAATCAATTTACTTTTTAACGCTTTATAATTTTCAATTATCCCGTTATGTGCGATGTAGATATCTCCCTCGCAGTCGCAATGAGGATGAGCGTTCTTTTCGGAAGGATGCCCGTGCGTCGCCCATCTCGTGTGAGCTATCCCTGATCGTCCGCTTAAATTTTTTTCCTTCAACTTTTTTTCCAGAGCGTTAATTTTCCCGACGGATTTTACGCAGTTTATTTCGCCGTTCTTATCCAAAACAGCCACGCCGGCGGAATCATATCCCCTGTACTCCAACCTTTTTAAGGCGTCCATCAAAAATTCCGACGCCTCATTTTTTCCAATATATCCCGCAATTCCACACATAATTGTATTGTTATTATTTAAAGTCTGCTGGTTTTTACCAATTGTTCCCCTCTTGAGAGAGGCTAGGGGTGGGTTATTAAAGTCAAAAGTCTATAAAGTCGTAAAGTCTATAAAACATTTACCATCCCTTTTTATTCTAGCCTGTCTGCTCAATCTGTCAATCAAAGTCCGCCCGCATTGACGAATATTGTTTTTGGTTTAGAATAGAAAGGTAGAATGTGTAACCTGAATTTAGATTTTCGTTATATGTTATACATTATACGCCCACACGACTGGAGAGATGCCGGAGCGGTTTAACGGGATGGTTTCGAAAACCATTGTCTGCTTTGCGGACCGGGGGTTCAAATCCCTCTCTCTCCGCCACATCGTGCTAGCACAAAAACCATACGTATTATTTATTAACTTAATTTAAATAATTATGTCAGCTAAATATCCCCCCTTTGTTAATGCTTATGGAAGCCTTACTAAGCTTCTTGAGAAAATAAAAACCGCAAGTGTTCCTACTAAAGTCACTCGTGATTATCTTTCTATGGTTCTAGGATTAAAATCTTCTAGTTATCATCCAATGATCCCCTTTCTGAAACGTCTGGGATTTTTGGATCAATCAGGAGTACCAACTCAAAGGTACAAAGATTTTCGTTCAGATAGTAAATCTGGTTTTATAATGGCTAAAGCAATGAAAGAAGCATATTCAGATTTATATGACGGAAATGAATATGCGCAAAAATTACAAAAGCAAGAGCTTATTGACCTAGTTGCCACAAGAACAGGAGCGTCAAAAAATGATACGTCACTCACCGCTGTTGTAGGTACTTTTATAGAGTTAAAAAAACACGCAACGTTTGAGCTTGAAGATATTCCCGAAGATATAGGTGAGGATAAGGAAAACGAAACAGAAGAGACAATTCCCTCTAAAAAAATTTCTTCTGGAGATAACGTAAAATTTGGTATTTCTTATACGATAAATCTTAATTTGCCTGCTACTACCGAAATTAAAGTTTTTGATGCGATATTCAAAAGTTTGAAGAAAAATATTATTGATAACGAATAATATATGATTTTTGATAAACGATTAAAATTATTCGGGGTGCAAAATTTACTTTTAGAATCTGAACTCTCAGACCTAGAAAAAAGTGGACTTGATATAAGACATTCTCAAACCCTAAAACGAGATGAAATTATCGATACAGAGGTTTTTGAGATAAAGATCAGGCAACAAGCAAAACAAATGGGAGAATTATATTATTTGTATTTTTGTCTTGAGAATTCAATCAGAAATACCATTATCAACAGACTTAAAGAAATTAGCGGAGAAAATTGGTGGGAAATTAAGGTGCCCGATAATGTTAAAAGAAAGGTGGAAGTAAGACGGACACAGGAAAAGGACACTCCCTTTTCAGAACGTTCAGAAGAGCCAATATATTATACAGATTTTAAGGATCTATTTGATATAATTGAAGAAAATTGGGATATTTTTTCTGATACATATCGCAGTGTGGAATCAGTTAAACAGACACTCAATACACTTAATGTTCTGAGAAGGCCCATTGCGCACAGCTCAATTTTAGAAGAGGACGAAATATTACGTTTCAAATTGCATATCAAAGATTGGGTTCGTATTCAAATGTAGTTCACTCGACACACAAAACTAAGGCCAATCCTCTCAATGCTACTTTCTTAAAGTAAAAAGTACACGAGGACCCTATTGAATGGTATACTGAAAAAGCTTAATATACTTTGCTGGAATCATGGTTCCAGTCCGATGTAGCCCGCCAAGAGACAGTATTAAGCGGCTAGTATTAAGTATCAAGCGCTTGATACTTAATACTTGATACTTAATACTACTAATATGACTAATATGATCCAATTCATTGCCGCCAATCAGGAAACCGCGCTAATCATTACTGTTTTATTATTCCTGGCATTGACAATTTGGAGTATTTATCTTACTTTAAATTTAAGAACGCTTAAGCAAAAAAATAGAAGTTTATTTGAGGGCTCTAAGGCGCGAGATTTAGAAGAAATTATTTATGAGCAAATTAAAAATACCAAAGAAACTTCCAAAGCCTTAAAAGAATTAGAAATTAAAAACCGCGACACTCGCAATCTCTCGTTAAGCAGTATTCATAAAGTCGGCGTAGTACGGTTCAATCCTTTTAGCGAAGTCGGCGGCAATCAAAGCTTCGCTATCGCTTTATTGGATGATTCCGGCAGCGGAGTAACCATTTCCAGCCTATTCGGCCGCGAAGGAACTAGAATTTACGCCAAAGCAATTAAAAATAAAGAATCAGAATATAAATTAAGCGACGAAGAAAAAGAAGCAATAGAAAAAGCAATGAGTTCTTGAAATATGAAACATGAAACTTGGAATTTAAAACTTGGAACTTATTTATAAGATTATTAAGTTCTAAGTTATGAGTCATAAGTTATGAGTTCCAGGTTATAAGTTCCAGGTTATGAGTTATAAGTTCCATATTATATGCCGAGGTAGCTCAGTTGGTAGAGCAAAGGACTGAAAATCCTTGTGTCGGCGGTTCAAGTCCGCCCCTCGGCACAAATCGTGTAACGCAAAACGTGTAACGTGTAACCTAAAATAAACTTTTGGGTTACACGTTTTGCGTTTTACGTTACACGCTATTTTACCCAAAATTTCTGCTTGTCTTTCAAATCCTCTTCTTCTTTCCTTTCTTTAATTTTTCTTTCACATTTCTTGATTTCCTTTAAATCAAGATTTTTTAATTCCTTGATCTTTTTTGTCAGATATTTTTTATCATTTTTTTCGGGATCTTCTAAGACCTCCGCGAGCAGGACATTAAGAATAGCGCCGACCTCGGGACCGGGTTTGATGTTCAAAATTTTCATTATTTCACCGCCGTCAATTTTTAGCGTCTTGACGGAAATCGGATCTTTGCTGACTTTGTGAACCAGATATTCCAAATAACGAAGTTTGTAGGGCTTGGCTTTCGGCACTCCGCTTCCCAGCCGATCGGCAATGCGAAGATCCATTAAGTCTTTCATATTTTCTCTGCCCACCCGCTTGAGCAAACGCCTCACTCCGGCCTCCGAAACAATTTCAACATCAAAATAAAACATATGATTTTTCACCAGCAGAGTCGTTTTATCAATAATACTATTGGAAAATCTTAAACGCCGCATTATTTTTCTGGTAATCCGAGCGCCGACAAGATCATGATTATAAAAAGTGCTGGTGGGACCTTCTCCCCTTTTGACCTGCGGTTTGGCAATATCATGGAATAAAGCCGCCAAACGCGTCTCCAACTTTTTGCTCGGACAATGCTTGAGCGATAAAATCAAATGCTGATAGATGGTATGAATATGGTGAAGATTTTGAGCGACACCGATTCCTTTTTCCAGTTCAGGAAGAATAAATCTCAAAAGCTTGGCCTCACGAAGCAGCTCTATCCCTTCGTCAGGCTGATCTGATAAAATAATTTTGATCAGCTCATCCCTGATTCTCTCCTGAGAAACAAATTTTAAAAGCGGGCTGTTTTTTTGGATCGCCTTGAAAGTATTTTTTTCAATAGTAAAGTTTAAATTAACCGCCAATCTCACCGCCCGCAACATTCGCAGAGCATCTTCGTTAAACCTCTTTTCCGGGTCGCCCACCGCCCGAATAAGTTTATTTTTCAAATCTTCCCGCCCGCCAAACAAATCAATAACTTCATAACTTTCGACTTTATGGACTTTCGACTTTATGGACTTTTGACCCTTTTTTTTCATCGCCATCGCATTGACCGTGAAATCTCTCCTCGCCAAATCCTCTTCCAGTGTAGTGGCAAATTTAATTTCATCAGGATGCCTCTTGTCGGTATATTTTTCATCAACCCGGTAAGTGGTCACCTCAATTATGTTCCAAGTTCCAAGTTCCAAATTCCAAGATTTTATCATCACTGTTCCGAATCGATTTTCATAAATGCTTTCCGGAAAAATTTTCTGGATCTCTTCCGGACGGGCATTGGTGGTAATATCCCAATCATTCGGCTCTTTATTTAATAAAAAATCCCGCGCGCACCCACCGACGGCATAACCTTCAAAATTATGTTTGGCTAATTCTCCAAGAATAAATTGAACTTCCTTCGGTATTTTAATCATAGTTTTTTATCTTATTGTTTGAATTTTAGCATAGATTATGGTAAATTGTAAGAGCGTTAAACGCTTAATACTTAATACTTAATACTCAACTATGGCTTCCAATAAAAAAACAATTATTATTTTCAAACTCTGGCTTCCAGTCCTGTTCTGGTGCGGGGTAATTTATTTTTTCTCCGATCAACCCTATTTAAAATCAGACCTGTCCTCTGAAGTGGATCTATTATTTCGCAAACTGGCGCACATTACCGAATACGCCATTCTGACTTTTCTTTTGTTTAGAGCTTATTTCAGAAGCAACGGTTTTTCCAGAAAAAAATCAGTTTCCTCCGCTATAATTTTTGCTTTAATTTATTCCCTCACCGACGAATACCACCAGACTTTTGTTCCGGGACGAGAAGGATGTCTGCGAGATGTTGTTATGGACAGTCTTGGAATTTTTGCCGCGGGATTGTTTTTGTTAAGAAATTATGTAAGGAACGAAAATTTTTGTTTCCTGCTCCTTTTCTCGGGCGGATTGGATTCAATTCTTGCTTTGAAATTATTGGAGGAACAGAATGTTAAAGTGATTCCTCTTTACTTTAAATCAGTTTTTATAAATGATGATGTAGGGAACGAAAATTTTCGTTCTCTATCTCATCTTGAAATAATTAATTTCAGCAAAAAACAACTTGAAATAGTTAAAAACCCGCGCTACGGCTACGGCAAGCATCTCAATCCCTGCATAGACTGTCATCTTGCAATGTTAAAAGAAGCGAAAAGAATAATGGAAGAAAAGGACTGCGACTTTATTGCCACCGGCGAAGTGCTGGGCGAACGGCCAATGAGCCAAAATAAAGCGGCTTTAGAATTAGTTGAAAAAAAATCTTCCCTTGAAGGCTTGCTTTTGCGTCCCTTGTCGGCTAAATTATTAAAACCTACCAAGGCGGAAAAAATGGGGCTAGTTGAAAGAGACAAATTTTTAGCCATTCGCGGGCGGGGCAGAAGCGAACAATTAGCCTTGGCAAAAAAATATAAAATTACCAAATTCCCCTCCCCTGCCGGCGGATGTCTACTCACCGATCATGCTTTTTCTGAACGCTTAAAAAAATTATTAGAAAAAAAACCAGATCCGACTTTATCAGATTTAGAACTACTTAAACTGGGCCGCCATTTTTGGCAAGAAAATGTTTTAATCGTCGTGGGAAGAAATGATGAGGAAAATAAAAAAATAAAAAAAATCGCTCAGGAAAACGATATTTTAATAGAGCTCAAAGATTTCACCGGACCGCTCACTCTAATCCGCGGCGAAAATATTTTAAACGAGACAATAAAAAAAGCCCAACAATTAACCGCTCATTATTCAGCCAAAGCAAGAGAAAAGAAGGATTTAGAGTTTGTAATACACTCGTAAGGGCAGACCTATGTGTCTGCCCTAAATTCTAAAAGTTAATTTGACTTTACGGACTTTATGGACTTTCAATTATTTTTGTGGGCCATCCTGGACTTGAACCAGGGACATCGACCTTATAAGGATCGCGCTCTAACCAACTGAGCTAATGGCCCAAATTATGTAACGTGTAACGTGTAACGAAATTATAAACTTATTCGCGTTATACGTTACACGTTTTGCGTTACACGTCTGTTCTGGGGCGGTATTGAAGCGCTTCGGCAACATGGGCTATTTCGATTTTATCATTATTATTCAAATCGGCAATAGTGCGGGCAAGCTTCAGAATGCGATAATAGGCTCGGGCGGAAAGCTGGAACTGGCTGATAGCGTTTTTCAGCAAACCCAAAGTTTGATCGTCAACCCGACAATATTCCCGCACCTGTCGAGAACTCATCTCCGAGTTAGAAGAAATTTTTTCTTTTTTAAATCTCCTAATTTGAATTTCATTGGCTTTTTCCACTCGCTTTCTGATATTCTCGGACGGTTCCGCCAATTTTTCATTGCTCAACTTTTCAAATTTAATTCTCGGCACTTCAATATGCAAGTCTATCCGATCCAGCAAAGGTCCTGATATTTTCTTTTGGTATTTAATAACCTGAGTTGGCGCGCAAACGCATTCTTTTTCCGAATCAGTTAAATATCCGCAGGGACAAGGATTCATACTGGCCACCAAACTGAATTTGGACGGAAAAGTAAGCGTGCCCTGAGCGCGGGAAATAGTAACAACTCCGTCCTCCAAAGGCTGGCGGAGATTTTCCAAAGTCGTGCGAGGAAATTCCGGCAGCTCGTCCAGAAACAAAACCCCGCGGTGAGCTAAGCTGATTTCTCCGGGACGAGGAAATTTTCCTCCGCCAACCAAAGAAACGGCGCTGGCGGAATGGTGCGGGCTGCGAAAAGGGCGCGCGGAAATAAATGGCTTGTCGCTGGGAAGTATTCCGGCAATGCTGTAAATTTTGGTCACTTCCAAGGCTTCTTCCTTGCTCATCGGCGGCAAGATAGTGGGAATTGTCCGAGCAAGCAAAGTCTTTCCCGTTCCCGGAGGCCCACTCATTAAAACATTATGCCCTCCGCTGGCGGCAATTTCAAGCGCCCGCTTAACATGCTCTTGCCCTTTGACATACGCCATATCAACATCAAAATCCTCTTTTTTTGACAGTTCGTTAAAATCCCGAGGGTCAACCGGCTTAATTTCTTCCACTCCTTTCAAATGATGGATCAAACGCTTTAAATTGTCAACCGGAATTATTTCTACTCCCTCCACTAAATTTGCTTCAAAAGAGTTGATCTTAGGCAAATAAACTCTTTTGAAGCCCTTATCACGAGCAAAAATAACAATCGGCAAAATGCCGTTGGTATGGCGCAGAGCGCCATCTAAAGCCAATTCCCCCACAAAAAGGCTATCCTGCAAATCATTGTTAATTTGCCCCGACGACTTTAAAAGACCGATAGCGATTGGCAGATCATAGGCAGGACCTTCTTTTCTAATATCAGCCGGCGCGAGATTGATAACTGTCGTTCTGGCGGGAAAAGACGCGCCGGAATTTTTGAGAGCCGACCTGACTCTTTCTTTTGATTCCTGCACCGCCGCATCCGGCAACCCAACCATGATCATTCCTCCCATCCCATGTCCAACGTCAATTTCAATTTCCACCCTTTCACAATCTAATCCGATAACCGCGCAAGAATTTATTTTAGAAAACATAAATTTAATTTAATAAAAAATAAATTATTCTTAAACTAATTTCATTTTAACTTATTTTTTAAGGCAAGACAAATTGGATATTGTTAAATTGCTATATTGTTAAATTGCTAAAAGCCACTTTTGCCGCTCAACAATTTAACAATTTAACAATGCTACCCGACTTCTATTTAGTATTTCCTGCATATTTCTTATTTTCTAAAATCGTTAAACCTATTAACATTGCTCCGATAATAATTTCTATATCCGCGAAATTGATAACGAGATTAAGATAAGGAAGATTAATAAAATCAACAACATATCCAAAAAAAAGACGGTCAAAAATATTGCCAGCCGCGCCGCCAATAATTAGAACAAGGCCAATAATTCCTTTTTTATTTAGAAAGCTGAAAATCATTTTTCTTTTAAAATAAATTGCCAGCAGTCCTAAAATTAAAATCAGCAGCCATAAAAAAGAGTTTAAATTAAATGGCATTCCCAAAACAATGCCATAGTTTTGGTGAAATTGAACGACGGGATAATTTAAAATATAAAAATCCTGAGAAAATAATAAAATTAACTGCTTGCTAAAACGGTCTAGAAAAAAAGATAATAAAATAATTAGAATAAGACTGTGATATGTTTTCATAAAATAACAATTTAAAATCGCCTTAGCAAACTAAGGCGACAAACAAAAAGATTTGACATAAATAAAATTTTATTTATTACACTTCATACATTCCACCGCTTCGGGAAATGCTTCCAGCCGCTCAGGATTGATTTCGCCGCCGCACTTTTCACAAACGCCATAAGTTCCGTCTTTTATTTTTTCCAAAGCCTTGTTAATTTTTTTCAAATCGTCTTCCAGACTATGCTCAACAGAAAGCTGATTTTCATAATCAGAAACTTCAATAGCATTCTCGTCCTGATGAGAACCTAATTGGGGAAATTTAGTTTCAAAATTATCTTTAATACTTTTATTTTCCCACGCAAAATTTTTAAGCTCTCCAATAATGCTTTCTTTTTTCTCTTCCAATTTATTTTTTGTTTCCTCTAATTTTTCTTTGTTGATCATATTATTTTAATAATTATATCCCTTTCAATACTCTTTTATTTTAGCACGCTTTTTATTTTCAGACAATGGCAAGCGAACCCAATAGAAATAACTGAAGTATATAGAATCTTGCTGATTTTTAATGACTATCCCCCTTTCGAGAGGGGCTAGGGTGGGTTAGGGTTAACAAGTTTCTTAACGCACCCCCAACCCCCTCTCAAGAGGGGAATTATGAGAAAATCAGCAAGCCTTAATCAGATAAACTGTTTTTCTTCTTTTCATAATCATCATAATTTCCAAGATACTTTTTTGCCTCATTATCTTTTATTTCCCAAATAATATTGCAAACCTTGTTCAGAACAAATCTGTCATGCGAAACCATAACAATTGGACCGCCAAAATTCTTGAAGATCTCCGACACGGCGGATTTGCTTTCCAGATCCAAATGATTGGTCGGCTCGTCTAAAAACAGCATATTGGAATCATTAAGAATCAATTCGGCAATCGCCACTCTCGCCCGCTCTCCGCCGCTCAAATCACCAATCATTTTATAGGCATCCCGACCTGAAAAAAGTAACGAACCTAAAACATTTCTCGTCTTTTCTTCGTTGGTCTTGGTTTTTAATTCCACTTCCTCTAAAATATTTTTTTCGGGATTGAGCTCCTCGTGAGCTTGAGCGTAGTAACCGATTTTCACTTGTTTGGAGAATTTAATTTTACCTTCCAAGATTTTATTTCGGCCGATCAAAGTTTTTAGAAGCGTTGATTTTCCAGCCCCGTTGGCGCCAATAATGCCTATTTTGTCATTTTTTTTTATTTCCCATCTCCTGTCAAACATAACCAACGGCAAATCTTTTTCTCCAATTACTAAATCCTCAATCTCTAAAACTTTTTGAGGCAAATTTAAAAACGCGCTGAATTTTATATTGATTTTTTTCACGCCTTGCTCCGGCTCTTTCACTTTTTCCATTTTATCAATCATTTTTATCCGGCTCTGCACCGCTTTGGCCTTGGTGGCTTTATATCGAAATCGCTCAATAAATTCGTTCTGTTTTCCCAGATATTTTTCCTGTCTTTTATACGCCTCCACTTTCTTTTCGGCTCTTTTTGATTTTTCTTTGAGATATCCGGAATAATTACAATAATATTTTTCCAAACCATCCTCGCTCAACTCAAAAGTTTTGTCACAAACCAAATCCAAAAAATGCTGGTCGTGAGAGATAAGAATAATTGCCATTTCCCATTTCATCAAAAGATTTTCCAGCCAGATAATTGTTTCCAGATCCAAATGATTGGTCGGCTCGTCCAAGACTAAAATATTCGGTTTTAACAAAACGATTTTTGCCAATGCCAATCGCGTCCGCTCCCCGCCGCTTAGAGATTTCACTTTTCTGTCCCAGTCGCTCTTGGAAAAATTAAATTTCACCAAAATATCTTCCGCCAACCTTTCATGTTCGTATCCTTTATTCGCTTCATAACAATCCACTATTTCTCCGTATTCAGCAATTTTATTTTTTAAATCGCTTCTCTTCGTATCAGAAATTATAAGTTCGTATTCTCTTTTTTTATTGATCAAACCAAAAATTTCCTCATCCGCCGATTTCATTTCATCTATTATTTTATTTTCAAGCGAACTCCAATTCGTCTCCTGAGGCAAATAACCGATCCGAAGATTTTTATTTTTATAAACCTCGCCATTATCGGGTTCACTTAATCCAATAATTATTTTAAGAAGAGTGCTTTTACCGATCCCGTTAGAACCGATAATGGCAATCCGATCTTTTTGATTGACCACCAAATTAACACTCGAAAAAACTTCTTGACTGCCAAAATTTTTGGACACCCCGCTCAAAGTTATCAACGGATCTTCCAGAGATAAGGAGCTGGTTTTGAATTTATTTTTAAACATAAATGAATTTTATAGAAATTACATATTTAAACTTGTCATCCTGAACGACCCCGTATCTAAGTACGGGGCAGGCTTTAGGAGCTGAAGGATCTCTTAAATAATATAAAACAGGAAAAGTAATATTTATACAATAAATAATATTGAAGGGATTCCTCCACTCCGTTCCCTCTTCGGCTATCGCCGCAGGGTCACTTCGGTCGAAATGACAGAAAGTGCATAGTCCTTATTTTAACCAATTAAAAAACCTGCTGATCTGGCAATTTGTTTTTATTTTACTTGCCCTGTTTTTATCCAAAGCAAACTAAAAACAAACCGCCCGCTTAGCAGGTTTCCGCGCTCAAAACAACCACCGTTCCAGTCATTTCATCTACCTCCATATTTTTCGTCAGTTGTAAATTGTAAATTTTCATAATTTTTATCTAACGGCTCTAACTGTAGCACGCCATAAAAATATGTCAAACCATTATTCCACCATCTCCGCTTTCTTTGCCGCTTCCTTGATTTTTTTGACAATCTCTGTTACTAATTTAGGATTTTCTTTGAGATATCTTTTACTAGCTTCAAGACCTTGTCCTAGTTTATGCTCGCCGTAGTTATACCAAGCGCCGCCCTTTTGAACAATGTCGTATTTAACGCCGGTGTTGACTATGTCGCCAAGACGAGAAATTCCTTCATTATACATAATATCAAATTCGGCCGTTCGGAAAGGCGGAGCGACTTTGTTTTTGACAATTTTAACTTTCACTCGGTTGCCGATAATATTTTCGCCCTGTTTGATCTGCGCTGATTTACGCACCTCAATTCTCACCGACGAATGGAATTTCAACGCTTTTCCGCCGGGGGTAACTTCCGGATTACCGAAGACCACGCCGATCTTCATTCTGATCTGGTTGATAAAAATAACGGTCGTGTTGGTATTGTTGACAATGCCGGTTAATTTTCTCAACGCCTGGGACATTAACCGCGCCTGAAGTCCCATATGGGAAGCGCCCATGTCGCCCTCTATTTCCGCTTTGGGTGTCAGAGCCGCCACCGAATCAATAATGATAATGTCCACCGCGCCTGACCGCACCAACGCTTCAACAATTTCCAACGCCTGCTCGCCGCTATCCGGCTGGGAAACTAAAAGTTTATCAACATTAACTCCGATCTTTTTAGCATATTCCGGATCAAGGGCGTGTTCGGCGTCCACAAAAGCGGCCGTCCCGCCTTTTTTCTGCGACTCGGAAACGATGTGGAGCGACAAAGTGGTTTTACCGCTTGACTCCGGTCCGTAAAGTTCAATGATCCTTCCTTTCGGCACTCCGCCGATTCCCAAAGCCAAATCCAAAGAAATTGAGCCGGTCGGAATGGATCCAATATCCATTTTTTTGGCTTCCCCCAGCCGCATAATCGCCCCCTCTCCAAATCTCTTTTTAATCTCGCTCACCGCTTCCTCCACCGCTTCATTTTTCGCTTCATCATCTTTTTTTTGTTCTTTAGGCATAAAATTGTTGTTAGATTATAAATTTCTAGTTTAGTTTAGCATAACCTTTGACGGATGGCTAGCGTGTAAACCTGATTTAAAATTTCTAATTTTTAATTCTTAATTTTTATTGAATTTCTAATTTTTAATTTCTAAACAGTTTTTAAAGGATACAATAATCAAGATACAATAACCAAAAAAGAAACAATGATCAATAACCAAATTCTAAGTTGTTTGATTATTGATGTTTGGTGTTTGATTATTTTTTGATTATTGTATCTTGTATCCTTGTATCTTTTTACACTGCTTAAAAATGAAAATTATATCTAATTTGTTAATTCGCAATTCGTTAATAAATAATCCGTTAATTTTTCTCATAAATTATCCTTCTCACCGCTTCCGCTTTTCTGCCGAAATGATTTTCCGCTTCAATGGTAATTACATTCAGCCCTTCTTGCAGATTTATTTCTATCTCAAAGTTTCCCAGAAAATCAAGGTAAACGATTTCGCCGTTAATTTTCAGCTCAACATCTTTTTCCGCCTGTCCTTTGAGATAAATTCTATCCTGACTAACCATTTGATCCTCCGCCGGTTCTGAAATATAAAGATACGGCACAGAATTAAAAGAATTAATTTGATGCCAGAGATAAAAAGTTATGCCCGCCAAAGCAAAAATTCCCAACAACAAAGTTAGGATCTTGGGAGTTACGATAAATAATTTTCTTTTCGGCGAAGAATCCATTAAAGAGTTTCGCTTTGATCGCTTGGGATTAAACTTTTTAGAATCCGTTTTTATTCTAAATTTAGCGCGCTTATCTTCAAGATTTTTCTGAATACAACGCTCCCGCTTGTAAAGAAGAATTATTTTCCCGGCGTCAAGACCTAAAAAACTTGCGTATTGTTTGATAAATCCGCAAATATAAACATCCGGTGGAAGATTTTGATATTCTCCATTTTCAATATCTTTCAAATATCCCCGTTGGATTTTAGTGGCCTCGCCGACTTCTTCCAGTGAAATATTTTTCTCTTCCCGCGTCTGCTTCAAAATCTCGCCTATTCTCCGGGAATTTTTATGGCTGATTTGTTTGGTCTTAAACATATTAACATTTTAACATACAAACATATTAACATTTTAACAAAAAGTTTCTGTAAAATATGCTTTTCAAAAAACTTTTTTACTTTACCATTCCTTTAAACGCGTTAAACTCACAAACTTACAGCTTTTACAAAAAACATTTCCCGCTTGTTTAAATGTTAAAATGTTATTATGTTAAAATGTCCCTCGGTTTTGCTCCGTCGGCGGGACCGACAATTCCCTGCTCTTCCATTAGATCTAAGAGCCGCGCCGCGCGGGCATAGCCGATTCGCAGGCGGCGTTGAAGCAGGGACGCTGACGCCTTGCCGGAGTTTTTTACCGTTTCTACCGCGTCTTCGTATAAATCATCGTCGATCATATTTTCCTCTTTAGCGGAAAAATCCGTGATCGTTTTCGTTTTATCTTCACCAACGATCGTCTGATCGCTTTCATCTTTTTTTACTTTTTGGCTTTTAATAAAAGCGGTTATTTTATTGACTTCCCCTTCGGAAACAAAGGTGCCCTGAATTCTCATCGGCCTATTGCTGTCGCCGGAGAGATAAAGCATATCACCGTTACCCAACAATTTCTCCGCTCCCGCCATATCAATGATCGTTCGGGAGTCTATCTGGCTGGCAACCTGAAAAGCAAAACGGGTAGTGATATTGGCCTTGATCAAACCGGTGATCACTTCCACCGAGGGACGCTGAGTGGAAAGCACCAGATGAATTCCCACCGCCCGCGCCATCTGAGCCAGCCTGACTACCGCCGCTTCCATTTCCCGCCCGTGAGTCGCCATCAAATCCGCCAGCTCGTCAATGATAATTACCAGGAAAGGAAGCGTCTCGCGATTTTGATATTTTTCCCTGATTGATTTATTGTAAGACTCAATATTCCTGGCACCCAGCTGAGAAAGCAATTCATATCTATTTTCCATTTCCGAAATAGACCACTTTAAAGAATTGATCGCTTTGTCCGGATCTGTGATCACCGGCGTCAAAAGATGGGGAATATCGTTGTAAGGAGTCAGTTCCACTCTTTTGGGATCAACCATAATAAATTTTAATTCATCGGGAGAATTTTGGTAGAGCAAGCTGGTAATTAGAGTATTGACGCAAACCGTTTTGCCGCTTCCCGTTGAACCGGCAATTAAAAGGTGGGGCATTTTTGCCAGATCCGCTAAAATTGGATTGCCAGCGACATTCCGACCCAGGACAACGCTTAAATTTGATCTTCTTTCGCGAAAAGCGGGCGAGCTGAGAATACTCTTCAGTCTGACCATCACCGCCGCCTTATTGGGAATTTCCAACCCCGCCCATGAACGTCCGGGGATCGGCGCTTCAATTCTGATTGAACGCGCCGCCAACGCCAGCGCCAGATCATTTTGCAAAGCCGTGATGCGGCTTAATTTTATTCCCACCGACGGCTTTAAAGTATATTGAGTGACTGTCGGTCCGACATTGACCTCGCCCATTTCCACCTCAATGCCAAAGTTCTGCAAAGTCCGTTTGATGATATTTGAATTAGCTTTAATGTCTCCGCTGGTCGGCTCGCCGGAAGAATTGTCTAGCAGATCCAATCCCGGCAAATGCCAAGGAGCTGTTTTTTTGGGACGAGGTTTTGAAATATCACTTTCAGATTCGGAAAGCGTATCGTCCCCGGCCTCCGCGTCATTCTCAACCGGCAGTTCAATTTCGGAAGACATATTTTCTTCAATTTCTTCTTTAGTTTCTTCAATTTTCTTAACGGTAAAAAATGGCGGTTTAACAATTTTTTTGAGCAAGGAAAACGGTTTTGAAACGGAAGATTCTTTCTGCTCATTTTTTTCCTCTTCATCACCATAATTTACTTTAATATCTTCCTCGTTTTTTTTCTTGCTTATTTCATTTTCTTCATCTTCAGAGTATTTTTCTTTTTTAAATGAAAAAAAGTTTTTGATCTTGCTTAATAATTCTCTCAGTGAAACGTTGGAAATAATTAAAAATGAAATTACCAGCATCGCCGCCAAAATTATCAACCCTCCTCCGACTCCCAAAAGCTGCCTCAATGGCCAAGCCAAAAGCATTCCCAAAAATCCGCCGCCGCTTTCAGCTTTTACCATTTCAAACATTTGATCCGCGGGATAAAATATGTGAAATAATCCCAAAAGAGCTAAAACAAAAATTATTGAGCCGAAAAAAGCCGACGCCTGATCGGCGATAAGCCATAATTTATTATTTAGATCCGCCGCGTCATCTTCCTGTTTTATTAATTTTATTCCCAAAAAAATAAGCCCTACCGGCAATAAAATAAATCCAAATCCAAAAAGAAATTTAATCAGCTCAAACATTTTTATTCCCAATCCTCCCGCCAGATCCAAGAAGCTCAAAATACTGATCAACGCCAGCGAAAAAAGCACAACCGTCAAAATATCCTTCTTCGCCTGCGGCTCCAAATTAAATTCCGGCATTTTAAATTTAAGTTTATTTTTTCGTCTCCGATATTTTCTAGTCATAAATATATTTTATAATTTTATTTGTTAGATTGTCCGTGGATTTTATATAGGAGTTGCTAATTTTTATTGATTATTCCCCTCCCGAGAGGGGAATTATAAGAAAATCAGCCGCCTCTAAACATAATTAACAATCTCAAAAGGATAAATAAAAAATACTTCAGTCTTGTTTATTTTCCTCTTGCCCTGATATCCCAAATTCACAACCAACGCTTTTTTAGGCTGATAACGGCTGATAAATCCCGCAAAGCTAGCTTCTAATTTAGCTGACGATAAATTAGATTTAACTTCAATCGGCAGAATATCTAATCCTTGTTCAACAATAAAATCAACTTCCGCTTTTTGTTTGGAACGCCAAAATTTTAGGTTAAAATTTTTATTATGTTTCAATAGTAATAATTCTTTTAAGACCGCATTTTCTAATAATTCTCCCCTGTCTTGCCTGTCAGTAAACGGCTTATTGAAATTCTCTAAACTTAAATTCCGAAGTCCGTTGTCAATGAAATAAATTTTAGACGCCTTAACAAGTTCCTGTCTCGGATTACTGTAAAATGGTTTTAGGTTATAGACAACAAAAGTTTTTTCCAAATTCAATAAATATCTGTCAATAGTATATCTATCGGTATTTACCAATGAACTTAGCTCCGCGACATTTATTAAATTGCTAATCTGCGTGGCCAATAATTTTACTAATTTGTTAAAATTACTTTCATTTTCAATTCTCAGAAATCCGATGATATCTTTCTCTATATAACTATTAAAAATTTCTTTTAAAAATTCAATTTTTTCTTCATCGTCTTGAGCTAACACCGCCTGCGGATATCCCCCGAAAATGGAATAATCAAAAAATAAGTTTAATATTTTTTGAAGATCATAATTAAATATCTTTTTTTTATTTATAACCAAATTATATAATTCCGGATTTTTGTATTTTAATATTTCTAAAAATGAAAATGGCAACAAATGAAACACTCGTTTTCTGCCCGTTAAAGATTCGTGTATTTTTGACCTGATTTCCAAATTTGATGATCCTGTTAAAATTAATTTTACCGGCAAATCGGAATCGTAGACGCCTTTAAAAAAAACACTCGCTTCTTTCGTTTTTTGAGCTTCGTCAACAAAAACATATATTTTCTTTTTACAGCTTTTTTGTTTTAAAAATTCAATAAATTCAGTCTGATTTTCAAATAATTCCCTGTCTTTTATAATATCTAAATTAAAATAATAGATTAGTTCTCGACCAACCTTTTTATCCTCAATCAAATATTTTTGAAGCTGTTTAATTAAAACTGTTTTCCCGACTTGCCGCGGTCCGATAATCAAAGATATTTCTTTATTGTCCAGATGTTTTGCTACTTTGTCAAACAGATCTCTTTTAACATAATTTTGCGCAGATAAAAGCATTGTGATTTTATTTAACTAAATTATATATCTATATAGAGTTTAGCATAAGCCAAAGTATATGTCAATACATATTTTAAACTACGAAAAACGACACAATCTGCGCTATTTTTATTTTTTATTTTTCTTAACCAATAATATTCAAAATGCAATCCGCAACTTCTTTAAAAGCTTAACCTATTTATAATTTACCTAGTTTCATTTCCCACCACTTTCTAACCGCTTCCTCGTGTTTTTTCGTTCCAGCTTTTCTTAAAAACTTAATCTTCTCTTCAAAAAATTTATGGTGTTTTTTTAAATTTTCAGAATTTTTTAATGCTCGCAAACTATGTTTTAATTCTTCCCGCTCTTTTTTGACAATAACTTCCGGGTCCAAATACCTATTTGAAGAAACATCAAAATCAATTGGAACAACGCAAGAATTGTAATTTTTATCAAATATTTTCTTGGCTAAAATTTTTACTCTTCTCTCTCTCGTTTGTTCGCAAAAAATATAAAGTTTGGCTTTTTTGATTTTTCTTTTAAGTATCATTTCCCTGCAGCGCAAAAAATTTTCCAAAGTGGATAGAGATTTTTTTTCGGATAAAAAAGTCCAGCTTTTTATTATATTCTTTAAAAGTGGTTTTTTGCTTAATTCCTTAAATAATTTAATCATTTCGTCTGCTTCGTTTCTTTTATATGGCTTATGACAATCGGTTTTTCCTCCGCTAAAAATAATAACTGGTTTGACAATTTTATTTTTAACGACTAGATTATAAATTCTATTAAAAACCAATTTCAGATAAAAATTATAATTTTCATCTTTCAGAATATCTTTAGGCACTCCATATCCAAAGACCAAAAAAATATTATTTGATTTTTCTTTCATAATTTCTTTCATAATTGGCATTGACATTTTATTTTAAAGTGATATGCTAATATAATTGCTTTGAAGAGAACAGCTAAAATTAGCTGACTCTGGTGATGAGTAATAAACAGTAGGAGGGATTTGATTGACAACTGAATTGGCGACTGTGATCGTCTGCGGATATGGAAAAAATTGGAGCGAGGAAATGAAAGAGTATGTTGAATTTGCGCTTCAAGTTGCGAAAAAGACAGTAGCCGAGAAAATTATTTTTAGCGGAGGCGACACTGCGGATGAATCTAACAATCCGTGAACAACCAAGACCGAAGCGGATATGATGGCTACTATAGCTCAAGGAATAATTTTCCTGAAAGGAACTCCACTAAAGATTCTTAGAGAAGAAGAAGCTTACAACACATTAACGAATATGTTGTATTCGAGTCAAATGATAGATAACGAAGATAGAGAAGTTGTTATCGTTTGTAACAAAGCTCATCTTCCTAAAGTCGTTTTCGCAACAATAAAAGTGTTCGTTTTTAAAACAGTACGACGGCGAATTAGTTTTTACCCTTTCTCGTTAACAACGGGAAAGATTGAGAATCTAAAAATTCTCATCAAAACTGTTCCGGAAGTAATTGGCTATTTCTTCCGTCCATTAGGAAGAAAAATTGAATATTTACAATGGAAACTGCGAACCGGCAGAGTAGAAAAGCTAAACTTTAAACAGTTTTGCTCCAAGTTTAGACCCACAGGGGAATTACTTTAATTCCTCTTTTTTATTTTCCAAAAATTTACAGGTTAAAACCTGAACTCCAACCTCCCCCCTGCTCCCTCTCAAGAGGGGAATTTAATTTTCGACTTTACAGACTTTACGGACTTTACAAACTCTTTTTGTATCCTGTTCCCGCGGGGATCAACCGTCCGATGATGACATTTTCTTTGAGGCCTCTTAGGTGATCTTCTTTGCCGGTAACGGCGGCGTTGATCAATACCCGCGCCGTTTCCTGAAAGGAAGCGGCGGACAAGAAACTTTCAGTGGTCAGCGAAGCTTTAGTGATGCCCATTAACAGTTGCGTCACCGTGGCCGGCTGGTTTTGTTTGCTTTCTATTCCTTTTGTTTTCTGAGCGATCTCCTGATTCGCCGCCGCTAACCGAGATTTTTCAATAACATCGCCGGGCAGTAAATCAGTGTTGCCGGGATCCTGAACCATAACTCTGGAAAGCATTTGGCGAATAATTATCTCAATGTGTTTATCGTCAATTCCTTCACCTTGAGAAGTATAAATTTGTTGAACTTCTTTGATAACATAATCTTGAATAGCGTCAATACCTTTCAGTTTGAACAATTCTTGAAGATCAATGTGTCCTTCCGTCAACTGCTGTCCCACGGTTATCAGATCGCCTTCCTTGATCATCAAAGCGATATCTTTTCCAATCACATATTCCTGATACTCGGACTCCTGAGATTCTTTCTCGCTCTTTTTCTTGGCCTTGGTTTTAGGCTTAACATCCAAAGCGGCTTGAGCGCCTACGGTTTTTATTTTAATTATTTTTTCATCAAAGACATCTTTTATTTCTTCCACTCGCCCTTCAACTTCCGAAACAACCGCTTTTCCTTTCGGCACACGAGCTTCAAAAATTTCTTCCACTCGAGGCAAACCCTGGGTAATATCCCGGCCGGCCGCGCCGCCGGAATGAAAGGTTCTCATCGTCAACTGGGTTCCCGGTTCTCCGATCGCCTGAGCGGTAACGATACCAACCGCTTGCCCGATTTCCACCAACCGATTGCTGCCCAGATCAAATCCATAGCACTGCTGACAAATTCCTCTTTTTGCCCGGCATTTAATGACCGATCGAACTTGAACGCTTTCAACGCCCGCCTCTTCAACTTGCTTGGCTTTATCTTTGTCAATTTGTTCTCCCGCCGCCACAATAATTTTGCCTGATTTGGGATTTTTTATTTCTTGCAAAACTGTTCTTCCTTTTATTCTGATAGCCAGCCCTCTGCCAATATCTTCTTGACCGTCTCTAAAAACTTCAATTCCTTCTTTTGCTCCACAATCCGGTTCTCTAATAATAACACTTTGAGCGACATCAACCAATTTTCTCGTTAAATAACCGGCGCTGGCAGTTCGCAGAGCCGTATCCGTCATTCCTTTCCGAGCGCCGTGAGTGGAAATAAAATATTCCAAAACATTAAATCCCTCTTTAAAACTGCTTCTGATCGGCAGCTCGATCGTATCGCCGGCCGGATTGACTACCAGCCCTTTCATTCCCGCCATCTGCGTGATGACCGCCCAGTTGCTCCTCGCCCCTGAATCGATCATTGAGAAAACGGGACCGTTCTCATCAATTGCCTTGGGAATCTCTTCTGACAATTTATTTTTAGTCTTGGTCCAAACTTCAATTGTTTTAATTCTCCTTTCATTATCGGTCAGCAAGCCGTTATTATACTGTTCTCTGATCTCATTAACTTGATTTTCGGCGATCTCAAAAAGTTCTCCTTTTATTTCCGGAATTTTTAAGTCGTCCATTCCCCAGCTCAAACCTGAAATTTCAGCATACTGGAATCCTAATTTTTTCATTCCGTCAGCCAAAAGAACGGTTCTTTCCCTGCCTACTTTTTCCAAACTTTCAGCCATCAATGATTTTAGAGAAGAAGAGTCCATCGTCCTATTGACAAATTTTAATTCTTCCGGCAATATTTTGTTAAAGATAATTCGTCCAACACAAGTCTCAATAAAATTAGATCTATTCTTGTCTGACAATGCCTGGCCTTTTTTCGCTGAATTTTTAATTCTTAATTTGATCTTCGCTTTCAAATCTATTATTCCCAACTGATAAGCGATGATCGCCTCCTCAAAATCAGCAAAAGCCTTGCCTTCCCCTTTTTGGCCATCTTGAATTTTGGTCATATAATAACAGCCTAAAGCGATATCCAAAGAAGGAAAAACAATTGGCTCGCCGGTGGCCGGCTTCAGTAAGTTGCGAGACGAAAGCATTATTTCATTTGCTTCTTTTTGAGATTCGTCAGTCAAAGAAAGATGAACTGCCATTTGATCACCATCAAAATCAGCGTTAAAAGCTTTACAAACCATCGGATGAATTTGAATCGCCTTGCCTTCAATTAAAACCGGATGAAAAGCCTGAATTCCCAAACGATGCAAAGTTGGCGCTCGATTTAACAAAACGCACTTTCCCCGAATAACCTCTTCTAAAATATCCCAAACCTCGTCTATCTCTTGTTCAATTAATTTACTGGCGCTTCTGACATTGTAAGCGTAATTTCTTGCCAACAGTTTTCCGATAACAAACGGCTTGAAAAGTTCCAAGGCCATTATTTTCGGCAAACCGCACTGATCCAATTTTAAATTAGGACCGATAACGATTACCGAGCGGCCGGAGTAATCAACTCTCTTCCCCAGAAGATTTTGCCTGAAACGGCCTTGCTTTCCTTTTAACATATCAGCCAATGAACGAAGCTGCCTCTTGCGGCCGGTCGCCGCCATCGTCGCCTGCCCTCGCCGCGCGGAGTTGTCAATAAGCGCATCAACCGCTTCCTGCAGCATTCTTTTCTCATTACGGCAAATCACTTCCGGCGCTCCCAGCTCGATCAATTTTTTAAGCCGATTATTTCGATTGATCACCCGCCGATACAGATCGTTCAAGTCGGAAGTGGCAAACCGTCCTCCGTCAAGCTGAACCATTGGCCTGAGATCGGGCGGAATGACCGGCAAAATGGTTATGCACATCCATTCAGGCCTGATTCCTGATTTAATAAAACCTTGAACCAGCCTAAGTCTTTTTAAAAGTTTCTTTCTTTGGATAGAGCTTGATTTCTGTTTGCTGATTTCCTTCTCCAGCCATCCAGCCAACTTTTCCAGATCGGTGTTTTCCAAGGCCTTTCTAATTCCTTCCGCCCCGATACTGGCTTTAAACACTGAAGCGTATTTCATAGAAAGCTTGCGAAACTCAACCTCCGAGATAACACGCATATTTTTGATGCTTTTCAATTCCTCTTTCGCCTTGTCTTTCGCTTCTTTAAGATCGTTTATTTCCGGCACGGTCAGTTCAGCTTTATTGACCTTAATTTTAGATTTGTATTCGCCTTCAATCTGGTCCAGCATCACTTCCCGCTCTTCTTCGTTAACCTCAATGATCAGATAGGCGGCAAAATAAGCCACTCTTTCCAGATCCTGAAGCGACACATTTAAAACCAGTCCGACATTACTGGGAACTCCCCGCAAAAACCAAATATGTGAAACCGGAGTGGCCAGTTTAATGTGTCCCATTCTCTCCCGCCTGACAATGGAACGAGTCACCTCTACTCCGCACTTGTCGCAAATAATTCCTTTATATCTTATTCTTTTATATTTTCCGCAATAACATTCCCAGTCCTTGGTGGGACCAAAAATTTTCTCGCAAAACAGTCCGTCTTTTTCCGGCCGCTGGGTGCGATAATTGATCGTTTCGGGCCGCAAAATTTCCCCATGAGACCAATCCAAAATTGTCTCAGGGCTAGCCAGTTTTAACCTAATTGATTTAAAATCTTCTACTTTAGTTTCCATAGACTTGGGGATTTAAAGATATAAATATTTAAATATTATTTTATTTTTCAATGAATTTGAATGAATGAATTATTTTGTCATAAAGTTCCATTTTTACAGAATTATTAGGATAACTATCTTCTAAATTTGTAGTCATCATAAAACATTTATCGTTATACACTGTTCTATAATTGAAAAAATGTGAAGCATCCATTCCTTCTCTCCACTCTTCTCTATAAAAATCAGATTCGCTAATTACCTCTTTCGTCGTCGTTTTTTTACTCATCGTCTTGCCTTCTTTTCCAGTCAAAAAGTCATCTTTAAGACATTTCAACCCTTTATCTTCTTCGTTAATATGAACAACAATAAAATCTATATACTTATCACCTGTAACTATTATTATAGGACTTCCAAAATATTCTCTTTCAAATATAAACTTAATCCAATTTTGATAAAAAGGATTTAAATTATTTTTTGTTGCTTCTAAAACAGTAACAGAAAAATCTTCAGGATATTCTAATTGAAACCCATATTCCTCATTCTGATAAGTCTGCCAATCGGCGATTTCATCTTTAACTTTTTCTTTAATCGTAAATTCGTTAGAGTAGATTGTTTTTGTTAAACTTTCCGAATCAAATCCGTAATTAAGTTTTAGCTTATAGGTCTCTGGATAAATGATTAAGGTATTAAGAACGAAAAGAGTATCATAAATATCGCCTGTTTCCAAACGAAAAACTTGTTCTATATTTGGTTTTAATTCCATCACATCTGTAATACAACGAGCTGTACCAATATCATAAAACATCTCGTAGCTTTCTCTCTTTATACCTATAGAAAATGAATTGAAGCAAGGTTGCCTGAGTCCTCTAAATAAAATGGTTTTATCTAAATTATTTTTCACGGTGATCTCCACCGTTTCTCCTTGTTCATATTCTGTTTTGTCAGTGACAATAGTTACTTCCGGAATAACTGGTTTTATCATTTTATCATTTATCGCATTTTTATATTTATAATAATCCCCAATCAAATATCCACCTCCAATAATTATAGTTCCGATTCCGGTGAAAATAACCACAGCTAAAAGCGTTTTTATTATGATAACTGATAAAGATTCTTTTTTCATGGTTTTGAATTTAGAATATTAAAAATATTCAATTCTCAATTTTTACTCTTTGTTTCCCTCGCTCTCTTCTTTCTCTTTTTTCTCTGATCCCATTAATTCCACATTCAATCCTAACGATTTTAATTCACTCACCAAAACATGAAAAGAGACCGGGATGTGAGGACTTCTGATTGGCTCTCCCTTAATGATTGATTCGTAAGCTTTGGAACGGCCTAAAACATCGTCCGATTTAATGGTCAGAACTTCCTGTAAAGTGTGGGCGGCTCCATAACCCTCCAGCGCCCAGACTTCCATCTCTCCGAACCGTTGGCCGCCGAATTGCGCCTTGCCGCCAAGCGGCTGCTGAGTGATCAAAGAATAAGGACCGATGGAACGCATATGAATTTTATCTTCCACAAGATGATGCAGTTTCATCATATAAATTATTCCCACCGTTACTTTATTATTGAACAATTCTCCCGTTTTGCCGTCATAAAGCTGGAACTTCCCGTCTTCCGGCAAATCAGCTTTCTTTAATTCTTCTTTTACCTGTTTCTCTGAAACGCCCGCCAAAACCGGACAAGCAGCTTTGTAGCCCAATTTGTCCGCCGCCAATCCCAGATGAGTTTCCAAGATCTGTCCGATGTTCATTCGAGAGGCCACTCCTAAAGGATTAAGAATAATGTCAACCGGGGTGCCATCTTCAAGACGAGGCATATCTTCCACCGGCAGAATAGTTGAAACAACTCCCTTATTTCCGTGGCGTCCCGCCAGTTTGTCGCCGACAGAGATCTTCCTAAGTTGCGCCACGCTAACTTGAATGGTTTTTATCACCCCGCTGGACAATTTATCTCCTTGTTCTCTGGAGAATATTTTAATGTTAACCACTTTTCCTTGCTCTCCGTGCTGAAGATAAAGAGAAGTGTCTTTGACATCACGCGCCTTTTCCCCGAAGATAGACCTCAACAGCCGTTCCTCGGAAGTTAGATCGCTTTCACCCTTGGGAGTAATTTTACCTACCATAATATCGCCTGAACTGATCTTGGCGCCAACACGAATAATTCCTTCTTCGTCAAGATTTTTTAATTTTTCTTCTCCGACATTTGGAATATCACGGGTAACGATTTCCGGTCCCAGTTTAGTGTCCCGAACATCAATGGAAAAATCTTCAATATGAATAGAGCTGAATCGATCATCCTCAACCACTTTTTGAGAAAGAATGATCGCGTCTTCAAAGTTGGCTCCTCCCCAAGACACAAAAGCGACCAATAAGTTTTGTCCGAGAGCCAATTCTCCATAATCCGTTGCCGCTCCGTCAGCCAACAAATCGCCTTTTTTAATTTTTTGCCCCTTAACTACCATCGGATGCTGATTGATACAAGTCGCCGTGTTAGAACGAACAAAACTATGCAGTTTATAATCCTTAAATTGTTTATCATCTTTTGATTTTATGGACTTTACGGACTTTGGGCTTTTAACTCTAATATGTTTCGCGTCCGCTTCTATCACTTCTCCTTCTTCCGCGGCAATAATCACCTGTCCGGAATCGGTAGCCGCTTTCTTTTCCATTCCCGTTCCCACTGATGGAGATTGCGGTTTAATACAAGAAACCGACTGCCTCTGCATATTGGATCCCATCAGCGCCCGATGCGCGTCGTCATGTTCTAAAAAAGGGATCAAAGAAGTGGAAATGCTAACTGCCTGATTAGGAGCAACATCCATATAATCAACTTTCTCGGCGGAAATAATTCCCGGTCGTCCTTTAATTCTTGCCTGAACTTCACTTTCAATAAATTTATTGTTTTGATCAAGAGGCACGCTGGCGTGAGCGATAACCGATTCATCTTCCTGAGAAGCGTCAATATAAACAACCTCATTAGACGCTTTTTTATTTTTCACCTCCCGATAGGGAGTTTCTAAAAATCCAAATTTATTTATCCGAGCGTAAGAAGCCATATGCCCCACTAAACCAATATTAGGTCCTTCGGGAGTTTGAATAGGACAAATTCGCCCGTAGTGACTTCTGTGGACATCCCCCACTTCAAAACCGGCTCTCTCTCTGGTTAAGCCTCCGGGGCCCATCGCCGAAAGCCGCCGTTTGTGTTCCAGTTCGGCGAGAGGATTAACCTGGTCCATAAATTGAGAAAGTTGGGAAGAAGCAAAAAATTCTTTTATAACCGCGATCAGCGGGCGAGGATTGATCAATTGAGCGGGAGCAACGGTGTTGATATCAGCGATGGACATTTTATCTTTGATGTTCCTTTCCATTCGCATCATTCCTAAACGAAATCTTTCCTGAACCAACTCTCCCACCGATCTCACTCGCCGGTTGCCAAGATGGTCAATGTCATCAGGTTTCGCCTGCGGCGTATTATTTAATCTGATGATCTCCTTAATGACCAGAACAAAATCTTCAACTCTAAAAATTCTGTGTTTAATATTGGAAGGACTATCCGTCTTAAGCCGCTGGTTCATTTTATGGCGTCCGATCTTTCCCAAATCGTATCGTTCAAAATTAAAAAACATTCCTTCGATCAGCTGGCGGGCATTGTCAGCGGTGGCTAAATCGCCCGGCCTGATTCTTTTATAAATTTCAATAAATCCCTCCGCCTGAGACTTAGCGATATCGCGGGCAAGAGTTTCTTTAATAAACTTTATTTCCTTGTCACTGTCCACTTCGTCAAATTCGCGATTGATGTCATCGTCACTGCCATAACCGAAAGCTCTCAAAAAAGAAGTCGCGGCCACTTTCCTTTTACGGTCTATTTTTATAAAAATCGCTCCGCTCGGCTCTGTTTCTATCTCCAGCCAAGCTCCCCGAGTAGGAATGATTCGGGCGCCGAAAAATTTCCGCCCTTCTTTTTCCGCCACGACATTAAAGAAGACACCCGGAGATTTAATTAACTGGCTAACGATCACCCTTTCCACTCCATTGATAATAAAAGTCCCCTGATTGGTCATCAGAGGGAAATCGCCAAAATAACATTCTTGCTCGCGTGATTGTTTGGTTGGATGATTGATCAGCTTGACCTTGCAGCGCAAAGGAGCTTCATAGGAAATATTTTTCTGCTTAGAAGTCTCCTCGTCGTATTTAGCCTCATCAAGATAATAATCCGTAAACTCCAACTCCAGTTCTTTATTAAAACTTACAATTGGAGAAATTTCATTCAGCAAATCTTTCAATCCTTCTTCCAAAAACCAATTAAAGGAATTTAATTGCGTTTCAATCAGATTAGGCAATTCTATCACTCCTTTGTTTTCTTTTAAAAATTTTCGGGGAATTTTTTTCATCATATAAATATGTTAAGGTTTTAAAATATAATTTATTATTCCCCTCTCGGGAGGGGGTTGGGGGTGGGTTAAAAGTTAGTCAAAAGTCTATAAGGTCGTAAAGTTCATAAAGTATCTAGAATTAAAGACTTAGAGTTTAAAATACTTTTAACTAAGCTATTACATCTTTTTTTAAAATCCCACTTAATCCCCCTTTTATAAAGGGAGAATTCTTCAAAAGGAAACTTATAAGAAAATTAGCAGAGTTTAAATATATGTTAAATTGTCAAAATAATTCACGCACACGCAAAAAAACCAAAAACAGCCCTTGCTGCCTGGAGCAACTTACTAATCCCATTATCCGATTATTTTATTAATCATTATAAATATACAAGCAAAAAAAAATTGTATTTCTTACTTTTCTTTATAATACAGGAAAATAAAAAAGTGTCAAGAAAAGATTTAAGGTGTCGGACACCTTAATATAAACTTCACCCAGATATTTTTTGGGTGGGTCCGGGGGGATTCGAACCTCCGACCTCTACGATGTCAACGTAGCGCTCTAACCAACTGAGCTACGAACCCAAAACAAGTTAAAAGCCTATAAAGTCATTGACTTTCGACTTTACAGCCTTTATGGACTTTTGACTCCATAAATATTTTAACACATAAACATTTTTTGACAAACCGTTTCTTTTTGCTATAATAAAAATGTTTAACTAAGCAAGACGATCGCCCCGATTACTTGGGGAGGAAAGTCCGAACACCGCTTAGTGGAGACACAAAATTTATGTCTCCACTATAAAATGGGCAGTCGCTAACGGCGACCGTTTCAGGTAGGGATAGAAAATTTTCTGTCCTTTACTCGGGATAGGGAAAGTGCCGCAGAGACAATACTATTCTAATTATTTAGAAGAAAGGTGAAAAGTTGGATGGTGTTTAAATAAAATTATTTTATCTAAACTACATCCTTTCTTTGCCGGTGACGGCAAAAGATGGTAAACCCTGCCCGGTGCAAGACCAAACTGGATTATTTATAGTTCAGGAAAAGTAGGTCGCATGAGACCAATAGCAATGTTGGTCCTAGATAGATGATTGTCACTCTAAATTTATTTGGAGCACAAAATTCGGCTTATCGCTTGGATTAAACAGATCGTGTAACGCATAACGTATAACCTGAGAGAAGTAATACGTTACACGTTATACGTTACACGTTATACGTTACACATATGAAAAAATCTGAGCTTGTTTTTAATGTTTTGCAATTACCGGTTGACTTCTTGATGATTATAATAGCGGGCTTGGCCGCTTATTTTTTAAGGCTTCATTCAGGATTGGTTGATTTTCGCCCGGTGATTTTTAACTTGTCTTTAGAGCAATATTTTGGTTTGGTCGCTTTTATCGCGCCCGTTTTCATAATTACTTTCGCTTTAATCGGCCTCTACAGTTTCCAGGCCGTTCGCCATTTTTGGAAAGAAATTCCTCAAATTATTATCGGAGTGTCGGCGGGATTTGTAGTAGTCGTCTTGGCCGCTTTTATGAATCAAGAATTATTCTCTTCTCGATTTATTTTTATCACTGCTTGGATCTTGGCGATCGTTCTGGTAATATTAGGAAGATTTTTAGTGAGAAATTTACAGAAATGGACCATCGGCAAATACCAATTCGGCATTCATCGTCTTTTAATTCTAGGCGGCAACGGAACAGCAAAAGCGATCGCCAAAGGAATTAAAAACGATCCCAGCTCAGGTTATCGACTGATTCAAAAACTTAAAAATTTTTCCATTAAAGATTTGGAAGAAATTGCCGAAAGTCCCGGCATTGATGAAATTATTCTCTGTTCCACTAAAATGGAAAAGGATAAGATCTCTGATCTTTTGGATTTCTGCCAAGACCGGCGAATTGATTTTAAGTTCATTCCCAGTCTTTTCCAAGTCCAAGCCTCTCATCTGGAAATGCGAACTTTCAACGGCATTCCCCTGGTGGAACTCAAGCGAACGCCTTTGGACGGCTGGGGGAAAATTATTAAAAGAACAATTGATATTTTTAGTTCGTTGCTGGGATTGATTATTTTATCTCCCTTTTTTCTAGCTTTAGCTGTAGCTATTAAGTTAGACTCGGCGGGACCGGTTTTTGCCAAACTGGAAAGAGTTAGCTGGGGGAAAACATTTTACCTTTACAAATTCCGTTCAATGGTAAAAAACGCCGAAGAATTGAAAAAAAAATTACTCCAATATAACGAGCGAACAGGTCCGCTTTTTAAAATAAAGGATGATCCAAGAATAACCAAAATCGGAAAATTTATTCGCCGAACCCGGCTTGATGAATTTGCCCAATTGATCAATGTTTTAAAAGGAGAAATGAGCCTGGTCGGTCCCCGCCCCCACGAAATGGAGGAGGTCGCTCAGTATAAAAAACATCACAAAAAATTGTTGATGATCAAGCCGGGCATTACCGGCCTGGCTCAGGTGAACGGCAGTTCCGATCTGGATTTTGAGAAAGAAGTTAAACTTGACACTTATTATATTGAGAATTGGTCACTGTTTCTGGATGTTCAGATTCTATTCAAAACACTGGTTGTTTTTATAAGAGGAGATGAAACAGCGTGCTAATATCATCCGTGTTCGTCAGTGCCTTTAGTCTGTGTTTGTCAGCGTACTATTATTAATTCGACACAGACGAACACTGACTAAAGGCACAGATAAACACAACTAATAATATTGCTATGCCAAATCAAAAACAAAAAATCATCATTGCTAATTGGAAAATGAATCCCGCCAGTTTTATTGAAGCAGAAAATCTTTTGAAAACCATTAAAAGCGGGATTAAAAAATCCGATAATCTTAAAATTGTCATTTGTCCTCCGGCCGTTTATCTTCCCAAAATGAAACCTAATTCAAACTTTGATTTGGGAATTCAAAATATTTTTTGGGAAGACAAGGGGGCCTACACCGGAGAAATTTCCGCGCCAATAGCAAAAAAGTTAGGCGCGAATTACGCTATCATCGGTCATTCAGAAAGAAGGATTTATTTGAACGAAACTGACGAAATGGTTAATAAAAAAATTAAAGCCGCTTTAAAAAATAATCTCAAGCCGATTCTTTGCATCGGCGAAACGCTGGAAGAGAAAAATCAAGACAAAACCAGCGAAATAATTTCCAGTCAACTAAAATCAGCTCTTAAAAATATTTCCAAGTTCCAAGTTCCAAGTTCCAAGTTCTATGTTGCCTACGAGCCCATCTGGGCAATCGGAACCGGCGAAACTCCAACTTCCAACGAAGTAATGAGCGCCGCGCTTTTAATCAGAAAAATCATCGCGGGATTATACGATCGCCAAACCGCTGACAATTTATCTATTCTCTATGGCGGAAGCGTTACCGGCAAAAACGCTTTGGATTTTCTGGACAACGCCGGAATGAACGGTTTACTCGTTGGCGGCGCGTCGTTGAATGGAAGTGAGTTTGCGAGGATCGTGAATTTAATTTAAATTAATTTTACCGTCATTTAATAATTTAAAATGAACACCATCAAAGAAATGATCAATAAAGCTCAAAAAGAAAAGTACGCTTTTGGAACTTTTGACACTTCTAATTTAGAAGTGACTCAAGCAATTGCTATGGCAGCGGAGGCAAAAAATATGCCGGCGATGATCGGCGTAACGGAATCGGCCGTGAAATATGCCGGATTCTTGCCGCTTATAAATTTAATAAAAGGCGTTATTTTGGAATCCAAGGCGGATTTAGTTTTGCATCTTGATCACGGCAAAGATCTAAGCTTTGTTAAAAAATGCATAGACGAAGGCTTTAAATCCGTAATGATAGACGCTTCTATGTTTGAGCTGGAAAAAAATATAGAAATTACCAAAGACATCGTGGAATACGCCCACAAAAAAGAAGTCGTCGTTCAGGCAGAACTTGGCAAAATTCCAAAATTAAATACCAGCATTGAAGCGGGCGCGAATTTAAAACAGATGGAAAAAACCGACCCCGACGAAATTGAAGAATTTGTTGAAAAAACAAAAGTTGACACTCTCGCGGTAATTATCGGAAATATTCACGGGATGTATAAGCCCGAAGGAAACCCGCGCCTGGACCTTGACTTGCTTGCCGAATTAAGAAAAAAGGTTTCTGTCCCTTTTGTCTTGCACGGAGGCTCGGGAACACCGTCCGAAGATATTAAAAAAGCCATTTTAGAATATGGCATTGTTAATGTAAACATTGACACCGCGATCAGAATCGCGTTCACTAACGCCCTGGAAAAATTCTACTCCGGCAACGAACGAACAAGCGACCCGCGAAAAGTTTTATCCCTTGCCCGCGAAGCAGCGCAAAAGAAAGTGGAAGAAAAAATGGAATTATTTAAAGGCTGACAATTTTCAAATAACTCCCCTCTCGGGAGAGGTTGAGGGTGTATTAAGAAGCTTGTTAACCCACCCCCTAACCCCTCCCGAGAGGGGAATAGTAAATTAAAAATATGAAACAATTTGAACAAGTAATAAATCCAGAGAACACGCCGGAGAACTCTTCTGAATATTCTCAGAAAATGATTGAATTTCTCCAGTATATGAGAAAAAAATTCAATCATTATTTGGGAGATTTTGATGATGAAATACCTGAAGAAATTATCAGCGGGAAAATGGAATATAAGTGCCAAAAAAATTGGTTTATTGATTTAGTGGGAGTAGAAGTAATAGACGAAAGATTAAGAAAAGCGGGAAAACGAGATGATAGAATTTTTGAATTAGCGGAAGAAGCGGAAAGGCTTAGATTGGAAGTCAATAAAAGCGACAAGACAACGGCGGATCAAATTGAAGAAGCTAATGAAATATTAAAATCAACAATTGGGCGAATAGATGAAATTATCGGCGAATAGGATTTTAATAAAATAAATCACGCAAAGAAGCTCAACTCCAAAGCCTTGGAGTTGAGCTTCTTTATATGGATAAAAAAAGAGGCACTTAAATTAAGCGCCTATAACTCCAGTCGGTTTTTTGAGCTCGGGCTCAACGAAACCGACAATTTCGCCGATTACTATATGGGTATGATCGCCCGTCGGCAACAACTCCATCGTAACCATCTCGCCGCCAACTTTCTTGATAATTCCAGTCACAGAGTGCCTGCCAAAAAGCACCTTTATTTCTGTTTGTTTTTCGGCAAATTCTTGCAAAAACTCTTTTTTGCTCATTTCTCCACTTGCTTCTTCGCTCATTTATAATCCTCCCTTTATTACTGTAACCTCATTCTTATACACTAATTACAACTTGTCAAGAGAAGCCCCGGCCTTTGTAAACAAAGACCGGGGCTTCTCTTGAATGATTTTTAGAATGTTAGCATGTTAAAATGCTTGTGGGCGTGGTGGGAGTCGAACCCACACGAGACGAAGCTCATACGATTTTGAGTCGTACGCGTATGCCAATTCCGCCACACGCCCTCACAATTCGTTATTCGTTATTTGTTATTCGTTTTTTGTGCTGGGAGTGGGACTTGAACCCACAAGGATTGCTCCACATGCTCCTAAGGCATGCGCGTATACCAATTTCGCCACCCCAGCGCGCTTCCGTTTTCAATATTTATTATTCTAACAGAAATGCTGAATTGGTCAAATTAAAAATAGGTTACCATCAAAAAGCTCGGCTTTTTTAAAGCCGAGCTCTTTATTGTATTCCTCTCTTGGGAGGGGAATATTTAAATCATTCTTTATAACTACACATCATCGGCCATAATATCTTCGGCTTCTTCAGTGGCGGATAGATCGTTTATTTCAGTAACATCCGTTACATCAATAATGTCTTCGGCTTTGTAGCCGGCTCCCGTAAAATCATCTCCCGACCTGATCCATCGCTTCTTTCCTTGATCCATTTTATACACCTTACCGGCGCGATCTCTGACCAAAGCGCCATCAGGATATCGCAAATTAGCGCCCAATTGGAATTTATTCATTTGCGCCTCGTCAACTACAAGCACTTTATCCCAATTTAATCGGCGGGCGTTAAAAATATTCAAAGAAGAAATCGGTTTTTTCTTTCCTCCTTCAATTAAATAAACAGTGTTAGTTCCTTCTTCTCTAATTAACGCTCCTTCCGGATGAATGGAATCTGATCTCATCGCTACTCTATTCCTGTATAAATTGAGAACTCCCGGTTCCACTTCAACGACATTACCCCAATTATATCCTAATGCGGAAAATGACGTCTGATCCTCAATATGCTTTTTCTCTCCGTTGGCGATCACGTAAACTTCATTTCGATTTTTTTCTCTAACTATCGCGCCGTCGGCATAACAAATCGCGTTGCCATCAGCGTAAGTGTCCGCTTCATTTTGATCCACTTTCGAAATATTTCCGAAAGACAGCCCTTGG
>DAOVOJ010000028.1 GCA_030629775.1 Candidatus Moraniibacteriota bacterium | reverse complement strand
GGGTGGGTTTTTCCGCTAATTTAACCCACCCCCAACCCCTCCCAAGAGGGGAGTTAAAAAATTACCAGATACTAAACATCAAATATGACTATTTTATTTTGGATAATTATTTTCATTGCCAGTATCGCCGTTCTTATTAAATCGGCGGATATTTTTACGGACAACAGTGAAAAGGTGGGGCTGGCTTTGAAAATTCCCTCGTTTATTGTCGGAGTGACGATTGTCAGCGTCGGCACCTCGCTGCCGGAACTTGCCACTTCAATAATTGCCGTTTTGAAAAATAATACCGAAATAGTAGCCGCTAACGCGATCGGGTCTAATATCGCCAACATCTTTTTAGTCGTTGGATTTTCCGCAATTGTGGCGCGGCGAATGAGTGTCAAAAGAAGTCTAATAAATTTAGACTTGCCTCTTTTGGCTTGCGCGACTGCTTTAATTATTTTTATCATTTGGGACAAACAAATCGTTTTTTGGGAGGGGGTTATTGCTTTGTTGGGATATTTGGTTTATGCTGTTTATACAGTCTCTTCTGGCAAAGAAAGAGTGAATATTGACCATAAACATAAAATGGCGGATTTGCCGGCAACGCGGCTGGATCGGCTGAGCGTTCTAAAAAAAATCTGGAATCATCCGATTAAGCTGGAGCTTAAAATTATCGTCAGTATGGCGTTTAGCGCCATTCTAATTTGCTTGAGCGCCAATTATACCATTGAATCAATTATTCAAATAGCGGGTATTTTAGGCATCGGCGCTTCGGTGATCGTGATGAGCGCCATGGCGATCGGAACATCCCTTCCGGAGTTGGCGGTTTCCATTAACGCGGCAAGGAAAAGAAGATACGAAATCGCTTTGGGAAATGTGTTTGGCTCTAATATTTTTAACGCCTTAGTGGTAATAAGTGTTCCGGCGATGATCGCGCCTCTGAAAGTTGACGAGACAACTTTTTTGGTCGGTATTCCTTTCCTTATTGGCGCGACGCTGCTCTATGTTTTTTCCGGAATTTCCCGAAAGATCTATAACTGGGAGGGAGCGATGTATTTGCTGATCTATATTTTATTTTTAATGAAGGTACTTGGAATAGCGTAAGGTAGCTTTTTAGGTTTTTAGAAAAAGATAAAATTTTATTAGTTTAAATTAAAAATATGAGTTTTGAAGATTTAGAAAACATCAAAGGAGAAGGTAATGAGAATTTAGGGGGGGGTGTGGAAAATAAAAAGGAGGAACCATCTGAACGCGAACCATATTCGCCGGCAATAAAAAGCAGTGAAAATTTTTCAAAAGAAGCTACTGAAGAATCCAGAAAAAGCGAAGTTGGGATTGAGTTTACTGAAGATGCCATAAAAAAGCTTAAAGCAAAGAAAGAGAAGATTGAAGATGAACTGGAAGGCAATCTAGAAAACAAGTATCTCAAAGACAGATTAGAAAAGACAGAAGAATTGATTGAAAAAAACGAAACTGAATTAATGGAAAGAAAGCAAAGAACATATTTGAAAAGGCCAAGGAGTTTTAAGAGTGAAAATTTTTCAAAAGAGGCTACTGAAAAACTTAGAGAAGAAGAGAACTTTATGGATAAATTTGAAAATGGTGAAGATGTTTATAATCTTTTGAATGAAATCTCAAAAAGCTTAAAGAAGGACGAAGAAAGGGAAGATGCTCGGGGTGTAGTAGATATGATTTGGGAATTAACTACCAAAGAAGACAGAGGAAAGCTAGTTGATACGATGGTTGATTTTGCAATAGAAAAGAATTTATCAAAAGATGAGATAAGAGGATTTTCAATGCTTATAGAATCGTCTGAACATATTGGAAAGATGAGTACTTATAAATGGTTACACGAAGAAGGAGAGCCAGCTATAATCGGCGAAACTGAGGGAGAAACTCCAGCGGTGGAAGTGGAAGAAGAACCGGCTGCTGAACCTGTTGAGGGAGAAGGGGAGCCGGAATCTGCTGCTGAACCCACTGAACCAACTGAGCCTGCTGAACCAACCGAGACGGAGGCGGGGCAGAGTTGGGAGGAAATAGGAAAGAGGGCTGGAGGAGCGGAGGAAGTGATTAAAGGAATGGAAGCGAAAGTTTTTGAGAAAATGGAAGGAGTAGAGGAAAATCCTGATATTCCTAAACACGAAAAAGAGAAAGCAGTATTTTCTTTGGGTATAAAAGAAAATAAACTTGACGCGGTTAGGCTTACAACAGAAATGGCGCAATTAAAAGCGGAAGAATTTAAATTGAAAGAAGGTATTAAAGGAATTGAGTTAAAATTAAAAGAAGGGGGATTGGATGAGGCGAAAGAAGGCGAACTGCAGGAAGAATTAAAAGGACTGGAAATTGAAAGGCATAGAATTATTAGGGAAACAACCAGGCTTGCGATTGAAAAGCGGAATGGTTTAGAGTCGCTTAAATTAAGTATTGAAGCGGCAGTAGCGGATCAAAATCTCAAGATTTCAAAGTGGGAGAAAGGCGCGGGGGAAAAGAAAGAAGGATTTATCAGCGGGCTCGCCGGAGCGATTAAACATAAAACGGAGGAAGCAAGGGCGGCACTCGCGGAATCTTATAAGCGGATTAATAAGGAATCGGAAAATGATATGATAAATGATGTTAAAGGAGCGAGCAGTTTTAATGAATTGAAAAGCGTTATAGATAATCTAAAAACAGCAGACACAAAAGAAGAAGCGCAGAATTTTTTGAGCGAATTTTATAATCGTTTAGATTCTTTGGAAAATAGCGTGGATTTGGATAAGGAATTAGATGAGATGCGAAAAGATTTGAATAGTAGAAAAGGGATTTTGAAGTTGAAATTAAAAAAGCTTACTACATCTGAAAGAAAGGTCTTTGAGAGCCTTTTGGATCGTGTTAAGGTTTTAGCGGAAGGAGGAGAGGATGGGGGTGGAGAAACTCCGGGGGAAATACCACTGCCGCCGCCGCCAGTTAGCGAGATTCCGGGTGGGGGAGCGGGAGAGGGAAGCGAAGAAGGAGCTGGCGAAAGAGAACAGTTAGGGAATGAGAAGAAGGAAGAGATTAAAAGAATTCTTAATGGGTTGGAGCCTGAGAAAATAGAAATTTTAAAACAAGCGTTTGGTAACGCAATAGACGCCGGTTATGCTGACTGGAAAGTAGCCGCTTTGTTTCGTGGTGGTTCAGATATTAATGATATAATTATCAAGGATAATAGTGAAGTTTTGGAAGAAGTAGCTGTTGGTCAGTTGATGGAAGTGATTGAAGAATACAGTGAAGAAGAATTTGGGGGCGGGGAGGTTTTGGAAGAAGCTGGTGAAGATAAGACGAGTGAGGAAGAGGAGAATGAGAAGGAATTAGGAGATGAGAAAAAGGAAGAGATTAAAGGAAAAGATGAAGTTGGTTTTGAAGAATTTTTTAAAGGAATGGCTGGAGGCATGAGTGAATCTATGATCAAAAAAGCAGCAGAAGATGATGCGAGAATAAGAGGTGCGATTAAAGATAATAATGAGTCTGCTCAAAAAAAATTAAAAGAAGATTTCTATAATTTTTTTGAAGAACCATGGACTGAAGATTTTAATCCTGCTGATTTCAGAAAAAATTATGAGATAAAAAATAATTTAAGAAAGATATTCGAAGAAAAGTTTAACGGAAATGACCTGATGGATATTTGGAAGATTATAGAAAATGAAAGCGAAGAAGACGAAGTTGAGAAAGTAATTACTGATAAAACAGCTTTTGAAAAAGCGACAAAAGGAGAAGTAGACTTTGATGAAATTAAAAAATTGAAAGTAAGAGAATTAAAGTATATAATAGGAATTAAGATTAATGAAAAAACGGGGGAAATAGATAAAAAAGAAACGGGAGAATTGAGCGACAAAGATAACGAAGAAATAACAGAAGAAGAAAAAGAAACATTTGAAATGACAGGAGAGATGAAATCGGCGATAAGAAAAAGATTAAAAGAAGTGATAGATGAAAAAGATATTAAAACCCTTAGGTTGCGTATGGACGCATTTCTTTCTGATGACAATGTGTATAAAAGCGTAGGACTTAATAGCCCTTTCTTTATGCATAATTATCCTAAAACCAGTGAAGATATTGATAACTTTCTTAACAATTCTGGGATAGAGTATGATGATGTTGAGAATGTAAGTGTTGGAGAATTTGTAAAAGAATTTAAAAAAATATATGACGAAGTTGAGAAAGAAAAATAATACGCTTATAATTTAAAAACAAAATTATGAAACTAATTAACAAAAAAATAATTGACGATTTGACGGAGTCTTTGGGGTTGGATCTTTTTCCGGAAAAAGAGGAGAGTAAAATGTTGGGTGAAGTTTTGGAAGTTATTAGCAAAAGAGCGGGATTGAGAATTGTGGAGGATTTGAGCGAGGCGGAAATGGACGAGTTTGAAAAAATTCCCAAAGACGATCTTGATGAAATGGAAAACTTTTTGCTGGCGAAGAACCCAAAGACGGAGAGTATTTTTGCCGAAGAAGCGGAGAAGGTGAAAGAGGAGATGTTGAGTTATAAGAAAGAGGGGTAGATTGTAGTGGTATATAATATTTATAGTTTTTTAATTCTCATAAGACTTCCTAATTTTTTGTCATTCCGACCGGAGTGACCCTGAGGCGATAGCCGAAGAGGGAACGGAGTGGAGGAATCTGTAAAACACAAGGTGCTTGTTTTCTTCTAAGTAAAAATAATTGAAATACACGCTTTATCCGCTTACAGATCCCTCGGCTCCTATCGTCGCTCGGGATGACAAGTTAAAGTGAGTAAGTTTAATTCTTAATCAAATTTTATGAGCAATGAATTTCCACCAACAACACTGCCACCAATACCAGAAGATGAGACAGAAATAGAAACAAATCCTGAGGAAAATCAGGAGGTTTTGGGTGTTTCTGAGATAATGGAAAAAATTGAAAGAGGGGAAAAGCCTTCGCGGGAAGAGGAAAAAATATTGAAGGAAAATATTGAAGACGCGATTTTACGAAGAGGAAGCGAAAAAACAGCGCCGGAAGAGATGACTATGGAAGAGGAAGAAAAAAGGGAAAAAGAGAAAGAAATGTTGGCGGCGTATTTAAAAGGGGTTGAGATGGAATGGTTTATGGAGGGAGACATAACCAGAATGGCGATTGATTTTGATTTGGAAACGATTAAATTCAACAAACTTGAGAACAGGGGAAAAAAAGAGAAAGAAGTAAATAGTAAAAAAGAAGAATTTAAAAATGATTTGGCTGATAGGGAAATAATGGTTGAAGATTTTGAAGAGATGGAAGAGGCAAAGAAAAAAATGGAAAAAGAATTGACGGAGCAAGTGTTGGATCACGAAGATATTTTAGCGCAAATTAAAAATGAGGAACTTAATTTTGACGAATTGGGCAAGGCAAAATTAAAAGAAATGATTTATAATTTGAAAGAGAACGATCAAAACCTGCTAGACTTGAATAAGTTTGAGTATTATTTTGAGGGTATTGATGATTTAGTAGAAGAATATCATACGGAAAAAATTTATATTATTAAGATGCTGGAAGAAGCGTTGGAAGCGTATGATCAAATAATAATTCTTTTAGAAAAGAAAGAAGAAGAATTAAAACCTGAAGAGCGAAAGATGTTGGAAAAATTATTCCAATTTATAAAAGAAAACCCCAAATTGACATTGCTTGCCGTTCTTGCTTTCTTGCTAGGTTTAGGGCTGTTAACATGTGGTATGCCTGGAATTCCAGGAATGCCAGGCGCTCCGGGTATGCCTGGGATGCCAGGCGTTGGGGGAATTGTTACAGCTTTGAAGACGGCAGGGGGAGTGGCAGGGGGAGCCGGTCTTTTAGGCGCCGCTTTATATAAATTATCGCAGATTAAAGAAGAAGATGTTGATGACTTTATGAGTAAAATTTGCGGTGTCTCTATTTCTCATCGGAAGAAGACGACGGAGAAATCTTAAATTATTTTGAATTGCGAAATTTAAACTTTTACCGTCATTTTATCGCAACAAGTATTAAGGCGTCCAACACCTTAGAAAAACATTATTTATTGATACTCACTGGATTCCAGATAAATTTCTCCTCCGTCTGCCGGCGGATGCGAAATTTTCTGGAATGACAAGTCTTGGGAGAGTTATTAAATATAAGTCAATTTTGTATTTTAAACATTTTAATTTTTATATTATGCCAGAAACTAAACTTAACCACGAAAATCCATTAAGTGAAATTGAAAGGTTGGAAAAAGAATTGGCGGATAAAAAAGCGGCGTTGGAGAATTTAGATAAAAGCGGAGAAGCGTCTCAGGAACAGCCGGAGCAAAAAGAAGACGAGCAAAAGTATCAGATAGAAAAAGAGCCGCTGTTATCCGCGACCGCTCAGCCGACGGTTCAGACGCAAACTCAGCTACAAACCAAGCCCGCCAAAAAAACCATCAATGATGATTTTAAAAATCTGGACAAAGAGCACCAAGTAAAAGTATTGGCGACGGTTGCTTTTGAAGAGGGGATTATAAGGGCGGTTGATTTAGCTCGTCATCTTGACGACGCTTATGTGCTGGATAAATTGCATGATCAGCTGGTAGGGGAATTGTATGAGAAATTGGTGAAAGAAAAAAAATTGAAGAAAGTGTAGGGTTTAACTTGTCATCCTGAGCGATCCCGTATCAAAGCACGGAACAGGCTTTAGGAGTCGAAGGATCTCTTAAACAATATAAAACAGAAAAAATAATATCTACGCGATAAATAATATTGAAGGGATTCCTCTACTCCGTTCCCTCTTCGGCTATCGCCTCAGGGTCACTTCGGTCGGAATGACAAAAGGATTGTTATTTAAAAATTAAAGAATTAGAAATTCAATGAAAATTAAAAATTAAAAATTAAAAATTGATTTTACAATTATGTCCATTCAAACTCCTGACATTATTCTCATAATCGCTTGCTTGTTTTTAGGCGCTGTTTTAGTTGGCCTTATTTTTTCATTCTTTAAAATAAAAAAAGGCGGGCGGGTCGCGAGATCGCTCAATATGTCAACCATATTGGTTTCTGTGCCAAAAGAAAGTAAGCAGCAGGAAGAAAGAGCCGAGGCGCAAAAAGAAGCGATTGCCGTAATGGAGCAGTTTTTTGTCGGGCTGAGCAATATCAGGGAAGGTATAATAAAGCGGCTGATTTATGGGCCGTTTTATTTGTCGTTTGAAATTGCCACTCCAATAGACAGCAACGAAATATTTTTTTATCTTTCTGTTCCTAAAAAATTTCGGGAAATCATTGAAAAGCAGATCCATAGTTTTTATCCGGCGGCGGAAGTTAAGCTTCAGGAAGATTATAATATTTTTGTTCCCGGCGGCAGTTCGGCCGCCGCTTATATGGCTTTGAAAAAAAGCTTTGTTTTTCCTATCAAGACCTATCAAAAGCTGGAAAGCGATCCCTTAAGCAATATTACTAACTCTTTAAGTAAAATTCCCCCCGGCGAAGGCGCCGCCATACAAGTAATTATCAAGCCGGCGGGGAGAAGCTGGCAGATGGCGGCCCATAAAGTGGTTAAAAAAATGCAAGACGGAAAAGGCTTTAACGATTTTCATCCGGAAAGATCCGGCGCCGCGGGTATAATCGGCGGTTTTCTGGAAATTGTTTTCAGCTCAACAAAAACAAAAGATAAAGAAGAGAAAGAAATAGTGAAATTGTCTCCCGCGCAGGAAGAAATTGTTAAAGAAGTTGAAAATAAAGCCGGCAAAGTCGGATTTGAAACCAATATCAGGCTGGTTGCCTCGGGACCAACCAAAGAAAAAGCGGAGTTATTATTGGCGGAATTGGAAAATTCTTTCAGTCAATTCAATTCTCCCGATTTAAATTCTCCGAAGATTATTGAGCCAAAATGGAACAAAGCCGCTTCTCTAAATCAGACGGTTTATAATTTTATTTTTCGTTATTTTAATAAGAAGCGAAAAATAATTCTTAATACTGAGGAGCTGGCAAGCATTTTTCATTTTCCGATTTCAACAATGGAAACCCCTCAGGTAAAATGGCTAAGAGCCAAACAGGCGGCGGCTCCATCTGATATTTTAAACGAAGGATTAACATTGGGGCATAATGTTTATCGTGGCGACGACACGATCATAAAAATAGGGCGGGAAGATCGTCGCCGGCATCTTTATACTGTCGGACAGACGGGAACCGGAAAATCCGCCTTTTTAGGGGAGTTGATCAAGCAAGACATTAAAAACGGCGAGGGGGTTTGCGTTATTGATCCTCACGGCGACTTGATAGAAGACGCTTTAAATTGTGTTCCCGCTGAAAGGGCGGATGATGTAATTCTGTTTAATCCCGCCGATACTAATAAGCCAATCGGTTTAAATCTTTTGGAATATGACGAAAATTATCCTGAACAAAAAACATTTGTCATTAACGAGATGATTAAGATTTTTGACAAGCTTTATGATTTGAAAACCACCGGCGGGCCGATGTTTGAGCAATATATGCGCAACGCGATGCTTCTTATTATGGATGATCCGACTTCCGGTTCCACTTTGATTGAAATCTCCCGCGTTTTGTCTGATGCCGAATTTAGGAAATATAAAATTTCCAAGTGTAAGAATCCTATCGTGGTAAATTTCTGGCAGAAAGAAGCGGAAAAGGCCGGAGGGGAAGCGGCGCTGGCGAATATGGTTCCTTATATTACCAGCAAACTTACCCAGTTTATTTCCAATGACACGATGCGTCCCATTATCGGACAGCAAAAAAGCTCTGTTAATTTCAGACAGGCAATGGATAGCCAAAAAATTATTTTGGTTAATTTGTCAAAAGGCAAAATTGGCGAAATGAACGCTTATTTGATCGGATTGGTTTTAGTGGGAAAAATTTTAATGGCTTCTCTGAGTCGCACGGACATTTCTCAGGACGAAAGAAAAGATTTTTATCTATATATTGACGAGTTTCAAAATTTTACCACTGACAGTATTTCTTCTATTCTTTCTGAGGCCAGAAAATATCGGCTCTGTTTGAATATCGCTCATCAGTTTTTGGGACAGTTAACGGAAGACATTCAAAAATCGGTTTTTGGAAATGTGGGAACAATTGTTTCTTTTAGAGTAGGGCCTGAGGACGCTGAATTTTTGACGAAGCAGTTTATTCCTGTTTTTAATGAACAAGATTTAATAAACATTGACAATTACAACGCTTATCTTAAATTAATGATCAACGGTAAAATCAGCCAGGGATTTAATATGGCTACTTATCCGCCCACTAAGGGAAATGTTGAAATCGGCAATCGGATTAAAGAAATTTCCAGATTAAAATATGGGAAAGACAGAGAAATAATAGAGAAAGAAATTTTGGAAAGATCGCAGATAAAAAACTAGAGAAGAATAAAATACTTTGGTTTATAAAACTCTTCCCCTTTGACAAGGGGAGGCTGGGAGGGATTGATTGTTAAGTCAAAAGTCTGTAAAGTCGTAAAGTTTATAAAGTATCTAAATAAAAACTTAAAGTCTAAAATATTTTTAACTAATTCTAACCACCCCTAGCCTCTCCTTGCTAAGGAGGGGAATAAATTAATATTTTTAATTAAATGTTTAATAAATTTCAACCTATTGCTTCGGCGTTGTCGCCGAATTTAACTTTGGCGGATATTTTTATTTCCGCTCGTTTTTTGTTTTTACCTTGCAATTGGACGAAATGGCAAAAAGGTAAAAACGCCAGAAGGTTGGAACGCAAATTCAATGAATATCTTCGCGTTCGCTGGGCGGTGAGTTTTGAAAGCGGGCGGGCGGGGCTTCACGCGATTTTGAAATGTCTAAACATTAAAGAAGGAGACGAGGTCATTATACCCGCCTTTACGACCGTCGCTTTGCCTAATGTTATTAAATGGCTTGGCGCCAAACCGATTTATATTGATATTGAAGAGAACACTTACAATGCCAATCCCGATTTAATTGAGAGTAAAATAACCGAAAAAACTAAAGCTATTATTGTTCAGCATACTTTTGGCAACCCCGCTAAACTAGACGAGATTATGAAAATAGCAAAACAGCGCGATCTTTATCTGATTGAAGATTGCGCTCATTCGCTGGGTGGGGAATACCAAAATAAAAAATTGGGAACTTTCGGCGACGTGGCTTTTTTCAGTTTAGGAAGAGATAAAATTATTTCTTCAGTTTCGGGCGGGATGGTTGTTACCAACAATAAAGAGCTGGGTAGAAAAATAAAAGAATTTAAAAGCGGTTTGCCTTATCCCGACTTAGCGATTGTCAGAAAGCAATTGCTTCATCCTCTTATCACTTTTATCGCTTTAAAAACCTATTATCTTTTTGGAATGGGAAAAATAATAATGTTTTTGTCTCAGCGAGTAGGATTATTATCTAAGGCGTATTCTGAAAAAGAAAAGAAAAGTAAAATGCCTGAAAATTTTCCCGCTCGGATGCCCAACGCTTTGGCGGCGATCGCTCTTCGTCAGTTTAAATTAATTGATAAATTTAATAATTATCGGATGGAAATTGCTCGGCGTTATCAAAAATTGTTAAGCGGCTCCGATAAAATAATTTTTCCTCAATCCACTCCCAATTCAAAAAACATTTTTCTTTGGTATACTATTCGGGTAAAAAATAAAAAAGAGCTGCTTAAGCAGGCTCACCGAAAACATATTTTACTGGGAGATTGGTTTCCTCAGGCGGTGGGACCGGTGGAAGTGGATTTGAAAAAAGTGGATTATAAAATAGGGGACTGTCCTGTTGCGGAAAAGGTCAGTCGGGAGTGCGTCAATTTGCCAACGCATTATAAAATTAAAGAAAAAGATATTTTAAGAGTTGTGGAAATTGTTTTAAGTGAAGTGTAGTTTGAATTCCCCTCCTTACCAAGGAGGGGCAAGGGGTGGTTAAAAAATGTTTATCAAACACATCCCCAACCCTCTCTCAAGAGGGGCTTTTTTTATTCCAACACCGCTTTAATCCTTCGTACGCCCGCGCTGCTGCTTTGCTCCTTTTTTATTTTAAAATTGCCTAAATCGCCGGTTTTTTTCATATGAGGACCGCCGCAAATTTCGTAAGAAAAAATATCATCACCCGTTCCAATTTTATAGACTTTGACCTTTTCTCCATATTTAGATTCAAAAACTCCCACAGCGCCTTGTTTTTTAGCTTCCTCTAAGTTCATCTCTTCGCATTCAACCGGCAGATTTTTATTTATCGCTTCGTTTACTAATTTTTCAACCTCATCTTTTTGCTCTTGGGTTAATTTTTCTCCGTGCGAAAAATCAAAACGCAAACGCTCGGCTGTGATATTGCTTCCTTTTTGTGATATATGGC
>DAOVOJ010000017.1 GCA_030629775.1 Candidatus Moraniibacteriota bacterium | reverse complement strand
TCCTTTCCGGTTGAAATGTTAAACGGAACTACTTTGTAGTAATAACTTAGGTCGTCGACCTGTGAATCAGGAAAAGCGTAGACGACCGCCTTTTTCCCTATTTCAGTAGCATCTTCTCTTAAAATAGAGCCCAACGCTTCGTAGTTTCCCACTATCGTCCGGCTGCGGTACACATTGTAGCCGTCCACTTCGGTGAGGTAGTTCATAGCAATAGGCGTGATAAGTTCGCCGGCAATCTCAATATTGTCTCCCGGCATGACCATCTCGACACCCTCGGGAAGCTGAAGTATGCCGGTAACATCGGTCGTGCGGAAGTAGAACTGGGGACGGTAGCCCGTAAAGAACGGCGTGTGACGCCCGCCTTCTTCCTTGGTCAGAACGTACACCTGACCTGTGAATTTCGTATGCGGAGTTACCGAACCGGGCTTTGCGAGCACCATACCGCGCTCCACCCTTTCCTTCTCCATTCCGCGGAGCAGGAGACCGACATTGTCGCCCGCCTGGCCCTCGTCCAGGAGCTTGCGGAACATCTCAACTCCCGTGCATACAGTCTTTTCCGTCTCCTTGATACCCACAAGCTCGAGGTCTTCGCCGACACGCACAATGCCCTGTTCGATTCTTCCGGTAGCGACAGTCCCGCGGCCGGTAATCGAGAAAACGTCCTCGACAGGCATCAGAAACGGCTTTTCAAGATCGCGCTCGGGTATCGGAATGTAGGTGTCGAGCGCATCAAGAAGCTCGAATATGTACTTAATATCCGGATTGTCCAAATCCTCGCCGTCCCAGTTCATCGCCGCAAGCGCCGAACCCTTGATGAACGGAATATCGTCTCCCGGAAACTCGTATTTCGAGAGAAGCTCACGCACCTCGAGTTCGACAAGCTCGATAAGCTCGGGGTCGTCGACCATATCAACCTTGCTTAAAAATACTATGATACGCGGTACTCCCACCTGACGCGCCAAAAGAATGTGCTCGCGGGTCTGCGGCATGGGACCGTCGGCAGCGCTGACAACCAGTATTGCGCCGTCCATCTGCGCCGCGCCGGTAATCATATTCTTAATGTAGTCGGCGTGACCGGGACAATCAACATGGGCGTAATGCCGTTTTTCTGATTCATATTCCACATGCGCTGTGGCAATTGTAATTCCTCGCTCTTTTTCTTCCGGCGCCGCGTCAATTTGATCAACGTTTTTGTCGGAAGCGCTGTATCCCGCCGCTTTTAAACAAGTTAACATTGCCGCGGTTAAAGTCGTTTTGCCATGATCAACATGGCCAATTGTTCCCACATTGACATGTGGTTTTGTTCTGTCAAATACTTCTGCCATTTTTTTATTCTCCTTTTATAAAGCAATAAAGATATCTTTAAATTGCTTTTTTAAATATTAAAAATATTAAATAAAACGATTATTTATCCTTCAATTAGGATAAATTGTCAAATTGCTATATTGTTAAATTGTTAAAGTTATAAAACAACCCAACAATTTAACAATGCAACAATTTCTATAACTACAACATTATAACAGATTTAAAACACTTGGCAAGCATTTTATATTTCTATATTTTCTCAATTATTATTTCCTCTTCTTTATTTTCAAAATTATTTTTTTCCAATTCCCGTTCATCCATCTCATTGACCGTTTCGCTTAAAATATTTTTCGGCACTGACATTTTTTTCAAAACTCTTTTATCCTGTAAATCTTTCCAAACATTAATATCACTATTAATTTTTTCAATCAATTCTCTTTCCGAAAAATTTTCTAATTTGAAATCGCTTTCATTAACCGGATTATTTTCCCCGCTTTCCAAACCGCTTGCCTTGCCTTGTTTTAATGTATTAATATATTCGTTCAATTCCACAATAATATAACTTGGGCTATCCTTTTCGGATAGAATATATTTTCCTCCCGTCAATTTTAATATTTCTTTGATGTTCTCCCAGTTATTCATATTGTTCAAAATTCATTAAAACTTTTTCCGCGATTCCGTTTACTTCAATAAAAAACATTAGCTGCCTTTCAGGCAACTATTTTGCCTCTTTCAAATTACTTGTTCCATCTTAACATAAGTTATTTTTTTGTCAACACACATTTAATAATTATTAAATTACGAAACTTCCCCTCCTTGGCAAGAGCCTGTCCTGAATACTGAAGTAAATTCAGCACAAGTTTTATTTCAGGACAAATAGCCTGTCATCCTGAACTTGTTTCAGGATCTGTTATATGCTGTATGATACTTTTATATTATGATAAAGCTTACTATAACAGACGACAGATCCTGAAACAAGTTCAGGATGACAAACTTTATTCAGAATGACAATCGTTTGGGATGACAGTTTTAATGTATTTCGTAGTTCAAAATTATTTATGCTATAATAGCAATAATCAAAATTAACCACTAATAATATTATATGCCCAAACATTCAAATAACTATGAACTTCTTGCTCCGGCGGGGAGTTTTGAAAAATTGAAATACGCTTTGGAGTTCGGAGCGGACGCGGTTTACGCGGGACTGCCCGATTTTAGCTTGCGCGCGAGAATAAACAAATTTGACGAAAAACAAATTGTTGAAGCGATAAATTACACGCATAGCAAAAATAAGAAAATCTATATAACCGTAAATATTTTCGCGCATAATTATCATTTAGATACTTTAAAAAAACATTTGCGGATCTTTAAAAATAATCTTCCCGACGCGTTTATCGCTTCCGATATCGGCGTGATAGAAATAATAAAAAAAGTTTTGCCAAAAGCGAATATTCATCTCTCCACTCAGGCGAACACAACCAATTGGCAGGCGGCGAGATTTTGGAAGAAGCAGGGAATTAGAAGAATAGTTTTGGCGCGAGAATTATCTCTGGATGAAATAAAAGAAATCCACCAAAAAGTTCCAGGGCTGGAACTGGAATATTTTGTCCACGGCGCGATGTGTATGGCATATTCCGGGAGATGTCTTTTAAGTTCCTGGCAAACAGGCAGAAGTTCTAATTTAGGAGACTGCGCGCAAAACTGCCGATGGAGATATAAGCTCGTTGAAGAAAAAAGGCCTAATGAATATATTCCGATAGAATGCGACGATCACGGGACTTATTTGTTGAACTCAAAAGATTTATGTTTAATCGAATATTTAGATGAATTAAAAAACGCCGGCATAACTTCGTTTAAAATCGAAGGAAGAGCAAAAAGCGTTTGCTACTTGGCGCAAGCCGTAAAAGCGTATAGGCAAGCACTTGATATAAATTCTAATGATAAAAAAAATCCCCTCCTTAAAAAAGGAGGGGTGGGGGTGGTTGTAAAGCAAGATACATCAGCTACAAAAAATAAAAAGGCTGAAATAAAAAAGTTAAAAAAAGATTTGAGTAAATTACTTAACAGAACTTTTACCACGGGATTTTTATTCGGCGAGTGTAAATTTAAGGGACAGGAAACAAGATTTTCACACACTGAAGAAAAGTATGAATTCGTGGGAGAAGTGATTGAGTTAGAAGGTATAAATCCCCGCCTTACTAAGAGCCTGTCCTCAACTCGATTGGGGAAGGGGCTAAGGGTGGTTGTAACAACTGCAAGTTCTAATCTAATAAAAATAAAAGTCCATAACGCGATTTATGCCGGCGACAGAGTGGAATTTATTCAGCCGAAAAGCAAAAATATTTTCTGTAAAATTAAAAACATTTACGATGCCAAAACTTTAGAAAAAATAAAATCCGCCCACGGCGGACAAGATAAAATGGTTTATATTGAGATCAATAAGATTCCCGAAAAGTTTAGCGTAATAAGGAAGAGATTAGGTTGTAGGTTGTAACTTCTTAGCTTTTTAGATTTTTCAATCTCATAATTCCCCTCCTGGAAGGAGATTGGGGGTAAGTTAAAAAGCTTATTATACACCTCTAGCCCTCTCTTCCCGAGTGCTCAAGAGGAAACAATTTTTGGCAAAAAAAAACGGATTATCTCTGTTTGTTTCTCAGAGCGTCGTCCGTTTTGCTATTATTATTGTGGCAGAGGATTGTATTATGAAAGCAAATTTTGATCTTGCCACAACAATAACATCATAGCAGATAAATAAAATTATGTCAAATTTTTTGGCAAAATGTTGTAATTATAATAGCCAGAATTAAAATCGATATTTTTTAGAAAAAGCGTTCCGTTCTGAATTTAAAAAAATAATACGGCTAAAAATTTGATGTTGGTAATTTCATTCTACTTCCAAACAACACAAACCTGGATGTCGCCAACATTTGTGCCGGTCCCCTTTCCCATGGAGACCAGTCCGTTTACTTTTTTTAGAAAGTTGTAGCTGTTGTGGGTTTTTAGATATTCATTAATATCTATTTTTTTATTTTTAATAATTTCAAAAGTTTTGTAGTCAACAATTCCTCCGGCGACATTATCCATAAAATCAAATCCGTCGCTGTCGCATGAGACGAAAGCCCAATTTTTGTTAAAACTTTCCATTTCCTTTAAAAACGCTAAAGCGAATTCCTGATTTCTTCCGCCTTTGGCGGTTTTGTTTTTTACAGTTACCGTTGTTTCTCCGCTGAAGATAAAAGCTTTCTTTTGCTTGCCGCCCAAGCCGCGCTTTTTGATCAAATTCATAATTTTTCTGGCGTATTTTTCCGCTTGAACTTTTGTTTTACCAATAACTTTTTTATTCAAGACGACAGCATTGTATCCCAAATTTTCGCATTTTTCTTCCGCTGAATCTACCATATTATTTATATCGGAAATAATTATATTTTTTACTTTTGGAAAGGCTTTTGTATTATTGCCACGCTGGCGCAGTTTTTTTAAAACCGATTCCGGTATCTCATTCTCAAGTTTGTATTTTTTTATTACCGAATAAGCGAACTTCGCGCGCTTTACATTTACGGTCGGACCGGAAGCGATTGTTTTCAGGTCATTGCCGATCACATCCGAAATGATCAAAGAATAAATTCTGGCCGGATAAAAATGCCTTGCCAGTCCCCCGTCTTTTACTCGCGACAATTTCTGCCTCACTATATTTATTTCATTTATACTTGCTCCGCAATAAAGAAGCGCTTTAGTAGTTCTTTGCATATCTTGCAAAGTAATACCGCTGATCGGATGTTCCATAAGAGCTGATCCGCCACCTGAAACTAAACAAAAAATTACATCGTCTTTTCCTATTTTAAATTTTTCCTTAAGCTCTAAAATTTCTCTTGTTCCTTTGATGCTCGCTTTGTTCGGCAAAGGATGTCCAGCCAATACAGTTCTTATTTTTTTAGTTTTCGGCTTGTAACCTTTGTAATTTACTTGGCCCGCGGTAATATTTTTTGCTCCGATAATTTTTTCAAAATTTTCCGCCATTATTCCCGAAGCTTTTCCGGCACCGATAACAAAAATTCTGTTCTTTTTCAAATCAGCCGCTTTTTTGCCGTTAACAAATATGCCGTTTCCTATTCTTTTTAAAGAATTCCTTAAAACATAATTAGGAGTTGAACGCAAGATCGCGTAGTCAATAATTTTCAACAAATCTTTCTTCTGTTTAGTATCGGCAATTTTTTTATAATTTTTTATAAGCATAACCAGTCATTTTAATATGAAAACATATAAACAATTTAACAATTTTAGAAATTACGCGTTTGAGCTTGTCATCCCGAGCGACGATAGGAGTCGAGGGATCTGTCAGCGGATAAAGTGTGTGTTTCAATTGTTTTTACTTAAAAATAAGCGCTTTGTATTTACAGATTCCTCCACTCCGTTCCCCTTCGGCTATCGCCTCAGGGTCACTTCGGTCGGAATGACAACAAACGCGTAATTCCTAAATTTAATATTAAATTTATGCATTTCATAATTCAGTTCAAAATCTATCAAATTATAAAATAATCAAGAAATAACAATAGAACAATACAACAATAGATTTATATCTATTTATATTTCCCAACAAAATAATCTTTATTTCCTCTAAACAGTTCGGCTTGCTTTATAATTCTGTCTTCGCAGGCTTCCGGCGACTGGTCCAGTGTTTTTTTAAAAAAACTGATAAAACGCCCGAAATACAACGCTCTTAACGCTCCAACTAAATCAGAATCAAAATCCGTTGTATCGTAAGCGTAAAGAGTGTCGTAAACTATTTTACACCAAAGGCGATTATTAATTACAACGTTCCCTTTGCTATATTTTCTCTTTAACTCTTCAAAAACTTCAGCGCTTAACAGGTCTTCTAAAAGATCTTCACTGCTTTGAAAGCCAAAAATTGAAGTCGCCTTCATTCCTTTATAGTCAATATGCACGGTCTGCGCTTGGTCAAGTTTCTTTTTTCCAAAAAAAGGTATTTTTATCTCTTCTTTCGCGTTCAGCCATTTATTTTTATCAGCAAGTATGTTTTTAAATAAAGTATCTACAACCTGATAGAACATCGGTCCCAATTTAGGCGCGCTTGGCTTGTGAATCTTGGCGCCTAATCCGACTTGCGCTATTTTGAATCCGCCCGAAATCGCGTTCATCGTCATAAAAATATCAATGCCATATTTTCTTGTTGTTTTATACCATTTGCGTCCCAGCCAATATTCAGCCAGCCGCGGAGAAAAAGAAAAATCTCCTCCGATCGGCTGCCTGATATTATAGCCAAACAACCCATAAATCAGCGGATGACAAATATGATTGGTTATTGACCCATCATATTCGCATCTTGAATAAACAGGAGTGGCGTAATCATAGCCTTTCAAGATCGGTTCGAAAAGCCACTTCACCCAATTCGGCGTTACGCTTTTTATGTCAGCGTCAACGACAGCAACCGCCTGAGCGTTAAGTTTTAGAACCTGATTAAATAAATTATAGAAATTATTGCCTTTTCCGACGACACCCGGCGGAGTTGAAATGTAAATTTTCGGTGTTTTTGTTTTAACATTTAAAAACGCCTCTTTTGTTCCGTCGGACGAATTATTGTCAACATTAATAATCACCGCCTTGTATTTACTAAAATTTTTAACCAGCCCGCGATCAACTTGCTTAACGACATTGGCAATATTGTCGGCCTCATTGTATGACGGAATGCCGACGATTAAATCAGCCCGTTTTATTTTACTTGGATTAATTATTTTGTTTTTATTGTTCATAATTTTTGCTTGCTATATTTTAAATAGGGTCTGCTGATTTTATTATTATTCCTCTCTAAAAAGGGGAATGGGGGTGTGTCATTGAAAATTAACGAATTAACGGATTGAATTCGTTAATCCGTTAATTCGTTAATAAATAATCTATTTATAAAACCCACCCCTAGCCCCTCCCGAGAGAGGAATAACTGGTAAAAATCAGCAGACCTTATTTAATCTTTTCTATTATACCTTTAAATATTTTTCTATACTCGGGATTTATTTCAACGACGGGTTTCATTTTTATTGTTGAGTCAACAAAATCCTTCCGATAAGGAATTTTTCCAATGACCGGAATTTTATTTTTACTCGCGAATTTTTCTATCTTTAAACAAAACTCTTTTGCCAGATCACATTTATTAATTACAATTCCGTGTTTAATTCTAAAGTGATCTGCCAGATACAACACTCTTTTCAAGTCATGCAGCGCGGACGGCGTTGGCTCGGTAACGCCAACTATATAATCTGTGCCGATCAAAGAAGCTATAACGGGACAGCCGACTCCGGCGGCGGAATCTATTAATATTATTTCATCTTTTAACTTTTTATTAATTTCCTCGGAATATTTTCTGACCTCATTTACGATCTCGCCTGAAGCCAATTCACCCAGTTTAAGTTCTCCTGTGATTAAATCCACGCCATAATTTTTCCCGATGTAAATTGTTCCGATCTGTTTTTTGGTTTCAGAAATTGCCCCGACGGGACAGGCGACAAGACACGCTTTACAACCGATGCAAACATCTTGAACAAAGGCGGGATATTTTCCCTCAACAAAAACTATCGCGTTTTGTTTGCAAACCTGAGCGCACTTGCCGCATTTCGTACACTTGCTGAAATCCCATTTAGGAATTGGCAGATAAACATCGCAATATTTTTTTCTTTTAGCGGAAAGCAGCAAGTAGTCATTAGGACATTCTACGTCCGCATCGATCAACATCGTTTTTTTATTTTTTGCAAACTCCACGGCAAGAGAAATGGCCACGGTGGATTTGCCCGTTCCGCCTTTCCCGCCTGTAATTGCTATTTTCATATTGGATAAATTATGAATTTTATATTTTCTAAACACACTTCTCATGCCCCAATCCCATTTAATCCGTTATTTCTGTCAGTTGCCCTTCAATAAATTTCCGGATGGCATCCTTTATGTTTCCTTGTCCTTGATAAACTTTAATTCCAAATTGCTCAAACACGGAAAAAGCCCTTGGGCCCAAATTCGCGGTAATAACCGCGTTTACTTTTTCATTCGCGACAATTTCAGCCGCTGTTATCCCCGCTCCGCCCATTTGTCCCGCTGCCGTATTCTCAATCGCTTTTACATTTTTTATTTCCTTATTATCAATCTCCGCGATTAAAAAATAAGGACATCTGCCGAATTTCGCGTCAATCACGCTTTCCAGATTATCTCCCGTTGAACTTATTGCTATTTTCATTTAACTCACCTCCTTTCTGATTATATCTGGTCTACTAATTTTTTATTCCCCTTTTGGAAAGAGTTAGGGGTGGGTTTTTCTCTAGTTTAACACACCCCTAACCCCTTCTCCAGAGGGGAATCAGCAGAGCCTAAATATGTTATTTTTTTATTTTAATCGCCATTCCGCTTATGATCGCCGCGCTGATTTTTTTATAGGCCGACGATAAAATCCTTTGAAAAGTGCTTTGAGAGGTGTTCATTTTTTGAGCGCATTCATTTTGATCCAAACCCTTAATATTTTTCAGCCTCAAAGCTTCTACTTCTTCAGCAGTTAATTCAACTTCATCAAGCATTCTCATGGGAATGCCTTGAGGTTTAAAATATATTACATCTGGCTTAAACCGCACTCGTCGGCATAACCTTGGTCTGGGCATATGATTTTGAATATTATATAAAAGAAAGCCCCTCAACCCCTCCCCGCGGAGAGGTTGAGGTTCACTTTCTTTTTATTTCTGAGCTTTTAAAGCTTCTTTTTCTTCTTGAATAGCTTGCAATTCTTCTTTCAACATTTTTTCCTCTTCTTCTAATGTGGAAAGTTCGTTCTTTTTTGACCAAAGTCTTCTAAGTCCCAATCCAAGCCCGAAACATCTGCCTCTCCGTAAACCGCCGCCGCAAGGCCCCAAACCCCTGCCAGTCCGAGGACCCTCGCCCGAAGGCCCTGTTTTATCTTGATTTGGCATATATTTTTTATTAAAAAATTAATTAACGCGATAGTCCGACCTTTATATTAACTATCTATATTGAGTATATACCCATAATAAATATGTGTCAAGGGTTTGTTATTTTAAATATATTCTTAAAAAACACAAAGGCTATTTTTTCCATAAGTCCGATTTTAAAATTTAACAAAGCTAGCGCAACCCTAACATTCTTTTGTGCCTGATTATTTTTTGATAAGCATCATTTATTTTGTTTTCAGGAATATCTCCTTTTAGAGCTGCTAAATATACGGCATTGTGAAGCCGTGGAAAATGATCATGCCGGCTAGCGCCTATTTTCACTTTGCCATCTAACGCCTGTTTAGGATAACTCATTAGCAAAATATCATTACATTTAGCGGCCTGAACAATTCTTTTTACGCCATCGTCATCAGCGCCTTTGTCAATATAATATTTGCTTAAAGCTCTCATAAAAATTTCATCTGTGATCGATAAACCGCTAAACTTTAATTTTTTCCTAAGATATTTTTCAGTTTCAGAAGACAAGGTAGCCGGTATTTTTCCATCAATGCGTGACAGAACATGACCTTTCATAATGCCTTGGATGAAATGCTCTTGGATAGCACAAGCAAAAGGAGAAGTTATCATATTATAATTTTCTCTAATCTTTCGCGATTTAAGAAATTGATGTGGATTTTCATCTATGGAACCATATCCCGGAAAATGCTTACCGACAGCAATGATTTTATTTTGTTGCATTGTTTTAACGGCAATACCGCTAAGTATTTTAACAGTTTCGTCTGTATCCGAATAAGATCGTCCGTATTCGCTAAGATAACCTTTGTAACCTTTTTGAGCCGTGCCTAAAACCGGAGCGAAGTTCATATTAATTCCACACTCTTTCATTATGGAAACATAATCATCAATATCTTTTTCAAACCGTTTGACACTGCCTGTTTTTTCAAATTCCAGGCCATACTCTCTAGCGCATTTAAGTCTGGCCGCTTTTTCAAATAGATTAAAAATCTCTCCGCCTTCGCCGTCAATAGCCAAAAATAAAGTCGGGTCAAGTTTTTTTAATTTTAAAACAAACTTTTTTAGCTTTTTAATATCAGTAACGCCATCGGTTTGGACAAAATTACATTTTCCGCCAACGCCGATCATAAAACCGCCAACGCCTAAACTGATATATTCTTTAATGGTTTCAAATAATTTTTTTTCTTCATTGATAAGAGGCGTGGCCACTATAAATAATTGCCCTATTTTTCTTTTTAAAGATATCGGCGACATTGATTTTATTTTTTTCATAATAACAATCGCTAAAAATTATTTTTATTTTGAAGTTTTATTTTGAAGCTTGAAAATTTAATTGTATTCTAAGTCTCACAATCTTAACAAAACTATAAAAAACAATGAAACAATTTCAATTAAAAACCATTCATTCTTACTCGCATTATATCACAAAAACAACAAACTCTACAAATAAAATTTTAATTTTAAAAACGGGGTTGACAAAATATTCAGAGGGTGTAATTTTAAAGATATTTTAGAAATTATTTTTAAATTTCTATTGTTAAAATTGTATGACCAAGACCGCGATTAGATCAAGCTCTAAATTAAAAAAATTCACGGTGTTAATACTGCTTGTTTTATTGGGAACAATTGTTATTCCCCAGCTAGCCGGAGCTGTTTCAGAAATTAATCAGGCTTCCAATAATCATCATAGTGATCCAATCGCGCCGATAATTCTCGCTTTCATCGTTATTCTTTTAGCCGCCAAAATTGGCGGCGAACTTTTTGAAAGATTTAAACAGCCCGCTGTTCTGGGAGAACTTATTTTTGGAATCCTTATCGGTAATTTGGCTCTGCTGACCGGAATACATTCCCTGGAACCTCTTCTCCAAAACGAATCAATTGACATTATGGCAAGGCTGGGCGTAATGATCTTGCTTTTTCAGGTAGGGCTGGAATCAAACATTAAAGAGATGGTGAGAGTGGGAATTTCGTCATTTATCATTGCCGTTATCGGCGTTGCCGCTCCAATGATTTTAGGATATTTTGTCAGCAGCCTGATTGTTCCGGAGGCCGGTTTTAATACTCATTTATTTATCGGAGCGATTTTAACCGCCACTTCTGTGGGAATTACCGCCCGAGTTTTAAAAGATCTGAATAAGCTAAACACCGCCGAAGCAAAAATTATTTTGGGAGCGGCCGTCATTGACGATGTTTTCGGATTGATTCTTCTTTCTATTGTCAGCGGAATTATCATTTCAGGATCTATCAGCGCCGGCGCGGTAATTTCCACCAGTCTTATTTCCATTATTTTCCTATTCGGATCAATTATGGCCGGACTTTGGTTATCCCCTATTATCGGCCGTTGGGTTTCTAAAATGAAAGTGGAAGGAATGAAAATTGTCACTGCCTTCCTCTTTTTATTTTCTATGTCTTACCTGGCAGATATGGTCGGTCTTGCCACTATCATTGGCGCTTTTGCCGCCGGATTGGTTTTGGATGATGTTCATTTTAGAAATAAAAGAGAACACCACATTGAAGTTTTGGTCAGACCGCTTTATTGTATTTTCGTCCCGATATTTTTTGTTTTAATGGGAGCGCAAGTAAAACTTGAAGCTCTTTTTGATTCTAAAATTATTTTAATCGCTCTGGCGCTAACCGCCGCCGCAATTATCGGAAAGCAGGTCTGCGGACTGGGAGTAGGATTCCGTTGTAAAAAAGCGGATAGATTAATAGTGGGGATTGGGATGATTCCTCGAGGAGAAGTGGGATTGATTTTCGCTATTATCGGAAAAGAATTGGGAGTAATCAACGATTCCCTTTTTAGCGCCATAATTATTTTAGTCATTCTAACAACTTTAATATCGCCACCGCTTTTGAAATGGAGTTTCGCGAGACAAGAGAAAAAACTCGCCGCCTGCCGTTCCCAAAAATAAAATTAATTCAACGCAAGATTTATCCTAATAAAAAATGTTCTTGATTTCATCAAGAACATTTTTTATTAGGATAAACTGTGGTATAATAACATTGATATGACAAACTGAGAATTAATATTAAAAACTAATGATTTTAGAATTTTTTGCCAACTTGCCAATTAATTTTATTAAGGGAATTAAGCAATTCTTTTGTTTATGGTATATCGCCGGCTCTAAAGGTTTCTGGCGAAAAGAGCTGGCTTTTTTGCGGCAGGTAGAAAGAGATATTGGCGTGCGAATCAATATGAAACTTTGGCTTCAACCGATTTACGGCGATTATTCCTACGAAGGAAGAGTGATCGGTCCGATTTTTCGCACCTTCAGAATTTTTATCGGTCTGATAATTGAAGCGGTTTCCATAATTTTTATTATTGGATTTTACTTGATCTGGCTGATTATCCCGCCACTTGTTTTTTTTATGATCGTTTTAAATCTGACAACCACAACATATGCCTAAAAAAGATAAAAATAAAATAGCGGTAGAATTAATAACCTGCCCCGAATGCGAAGGAAATAAAGTCACGGAAAATAATTCGATCTGTCCCGCCTGTAATGGCAAAGGAGTTTATCTGAAAGCTAAATCGCCTATTTTGGGCGAGAAAATTTATTATTGGCAAGAAAATATTTCCGGCTTTTCTCCGTTTTTAAGAAAAATTTCTTTTTTAGTTCCAAAAATAATTCAAGCTGTTCTTTGCCTGATAATTTTCAGCTTTATTTTAGTCGGCCTGAAATTTGTCTTTGACGAACGATCGCTTGGCCAGTCTTTTATTTCTCTCGGCGGCGCCATCGTCAAAGAAGAAAGCGGCGCCGTGTCTTCTGAAACAATAGAAACATTCTGGATAAGCTCCAGCTTAGATCCTTTAATTTTGGTGTCGGAACAAAACGATAAAACTTTGATGTTCTGGCTGGGAATGCTGGGCTTGATGTATTTATATTATTACGCCGAAAGCCGGGACAGTTCCAAAAAAGAAATTAATCCCAGTGATAAGAAGTTCAGAATTTTCTTTAAAATCCCTTCTCTCGCCAAAGAAAAAGCGCGCCATCTGAAAGAATCAAAAAATGATCCGGTTAATATTTCAGATTATCTTTCTTCCCCCGCCCGACGAACTTTGCTGATGGCTCTGGACACCGCTCACAGCCTTAAACAGGCGCCTCATCCCCTTCATTTAATGAAAGTTCTTTTAGAAAATCCGAAAACTGAAACTATATTTAAACGGCTGGAAATAAAAACCGATGTTCTAATAAAAGAAGTAAAAGAAAAAATTGCCCGGCTGCCTAAAAATAAATATTACCGACAAGACGGAATTTTAGCCGCCACCGTCCCTAGTCCGGACTTGGAAAGAATGGCTATTATAGCTTTTGAAGAATCTTTATTGATGGGTTTCAAAAAAATAAAAAGCGAGAGTTTATTTCTCGCCTTAGTAAAAGACAACTCAACCGAGAGAATATTTAAAGACCGGGAAATTGAAATTGAAGACGCCCGCAACACGGTTCTGTGGGTAACCAGCTGGTCGGGAATAAAAGTAAAATCAAAAAGGCCCCGCAAAATAGAACGCCGAATTATGAACACCGCCTGGACGGCGCGCGTTACTCCCGAACTGGACCAATATAGTTATGATATGACCGATTTGGCTCGAGCGGGAATGACCGGTTATGTCGTAGACAGAGAAGATGAAGTCAGCACCTTGATGAGAATTTTGGAAAGAACCAGCCAGAATAACGCTTTAATTATCGGCGAAGTGGGCAGCGGGCGGACAACCATCATCAAAGAACTGGCCAACCGGATGATCAAAGACAATGTTTTGCCAAGTTTAAAAGATAAAAGGTTGGTAGTTTTGGATATCGGCGCTTTGGTCGCCGGAGCCCGGGCGGGCGGAGATCTGGAAGAGCGGATTTTGAACGCCCTGGAAGATATGGGCAAAAGTGGGAACATTATTCTTTGTATTCCCAATATTCACAACATTGCTGCCGCCGGCAGCGGAGAGGGCTTTGACGCTTCTAAAGTGTTCGCGCCTATTTTAGCGCGCGGGATTTTCCAGGTTATCGGCACGACCGACTACGCCAATTATCATCGTTATATTGAGCCACGATCTGATTTCAGCAACAATTTTGATCTAATAAAAGTTGAAGAATTGGACGAAAAAAGAACTATGGAAGTGATGGCGGTTCAGGCGAAAACAGTGGAGATTAGAGAAGGAATAATAGTCACTTTTGGCGCTCTCAAAAAAGCGGTAGAGCTTTCCAAAAGATATATCACCGACAGATTATTGCCGGGGAAAGCAATTGACCTTCTTTCTGAAACGGCTGTTTTAGTGAGATCCCGAGGAGCGGGAGCGATTCTCCGAGACGATGATATTATGCAAGTCATCACTGAAAAAACCGGTATTCCTTTAACCAATATCTCCGGCGGCGAAGCGGAAAAATTATTAAAACTGGAAGAATGTCTCCACCACCGCGTCATTGGACAGGAAGAAGCGGTTAAAGCGGTAGCGGCGGCTATCAGACGAGTTCGGGTGGGATTAAAAAAAGAAAATCGTCCGATCGGGACTTTTCTGTTTCTCGGTCCTACCGGGGTGGGAAAAACAGAGCTTGCCAAAGCATTAGCGGAGGCTTATTATGGCGACGAGAAGGCGATGGTCAGACTGGATATGAGCGAATATCAGACAGTTTCCAGTGTAGAAAAACTTATCGGTTCATCGTCTGATTACGATAACGCGAACGCCGGCGGACAATTAACGGAAGCGATCAAAAGAAGACCTTATTCTCTGGTGCTTTTAGACGAGCTGGAAAAAGCCAATAAAAATGTCCTTAATTTGTTTCTCCAGGTTTTTGACGACGGCCGCCTGACAGATAGCTTGGGACGCACAGTTGATTTCACCAACACAATTATTATTGCCACTTCCAACGCCGGCTCAAAAGTGGTCAGTAAAATGTATATTGACAAAGAAAGCACTTCCGCAAGAATATTTCAAATGCTGGAACCTCATCTTTTACAATATTTCGCTCCCGAATTTCTTAACCGTTTTACCGCTAAAGTGGTTTTCAGATCGCTTGATAAAAAAGATATTATTGCCATCGCCAAACTGCAGCTTGACAATCTGGCTCAAAGGCTGGAAAAGGCTCAAGGAATTATTTTAGTTATCACCGATGAAGCAGTTGATAAAATCGCCCATTTAGGTTATAGTCCTCAGTATGGGGCGAGATTTCTCCAGCGGACCATTCAGGAGAAAATAGAAAACCTGATCGCCACAAAATTTTTGAAAGGAGAGATCAAAAGAGGAGAAGAATTGGTGGTAAGAGCGGAAGATATTGTTTGATATCGTATAACGTATAACGTGTAACGTGT
>DAOVOJ010000024.1 GCA_030629775.1 Candidatus Moraniibacteriota bacterium | reverse complement strand
ATCATCTCTGGCGCCGCTAGTGAGCAAGGAAGCGATAAAATCCATTCAGAAATGGACTGATATCGGCGATGTTCATGTTAATTGGCAAACAGTCAAAGAATTTTTAGATGAAGTTCAAAAAGTTGGACTGGGTTTGAATTTTGCGACTTTGATCGGCCACGAAACTCTGAGAAGGGGATTGCTGGGAGATGAAGTTAGAAAAATAACAATTGAAGAAATTGGCATGATGAATAATATGCTAAAGAGGGGACTTGACGAGGGCGCTTTTGGAATGTCGACGGGATTAGTTTTTAGCCACGCCAAACTGGCTTCTTTTGAAGAAATAAAGATTCTTACGAATACTTTAAAAAAAGAGAATGCGCTTTATGCCAGCCACATCAGAGGTGAAATGGAAGACCTTCTGCCCAACATTAATGAAACTTTACAAATAGGCCGCGAAGTAGGCGTTTCAATAGAGATCTCTCATCTTAAAGCAGTCGGCAAGTCATACTGGCCGGATATGAAAAGAGCTCTTGAAATGATTAATATCGCCCATGACGAAGGCGTCTCAATAGAGTTTGACATTTATCCTTATACGACGACTGGTTCAGTGCTGTATATTCTTTTGCCTGATTGGGCGTCAAGCGGCGGCCGAGAAAAAATGATCGCCCGGCTTAAAGATTCTGATTTAAGGAAAAAAATCATTAAAGAAATGAAACAATTGAATTATGACTATCACAAGTTAATTGTTTCCATTTGCCCTTGCAATAAAAGCGTCGTTGGCAAAAGAATAAGCAATATTGCTGCCAACCAAGGAATTAGCTGCGAAGAGGCTATTATTGAATTGCTTATCAGCACAAACGGACAGGTGATTACTTTTAATGAGGTTTTATCTGAGGAGAATATTGAGCTTGCCCTAAAAAATCCGCTTTGCACTATCGCTTCCACTGACGCCGCTTACAATAGGGCTTATGTCAGAACAGGGGAAATGGTTCATCCCAGATGTTTCGGCGCTTTCTCAAAGATCTTGGCCCGCTATGTAAGAGAAAAGAAAACTTTAAAAATGGAAGAAGCGATTTACAAAATGACCGATAAACCGGCCAAAAAAGTTGGCATTAAAAAAAGAGGGTTACTAAAAAATAATTACTTTGCCGATATTGTCATTTTTAATCCCAAAACTGTTACCGACCAAGCCAATTTTCAAAATCCATATCAATATTCAGAAGGTATTGATTATGTTTTTGTAAATGGTAAAATGGTTATTAAAGAGGGGGAACACACAGGGGAGCTGGCGGGGAAAGTGTTAAGAAAAGGAAATTAGAAAATTTGTTAATAAATAATTTTAAACCAATGCCTGAAATATTAGAACAATTATTTAATTCAAAAACAAGAGTGCGGCTTCTTAGGTTGTTTTTAAATCATCCTGAGGAAAAATTTACTTTTCCCGAAATCGCCTCCCGAATAGGAATAAACTCCAAAAACATTCGCAAAGAAGTAAATGGTTTAGTAAAGATAAAATTTTTAAAAACCAAACGAATAAAGAAAAATTCTTACTATTTTGCTGATAAAAATTTTATTTTTTACGATGAATTAAAAAGTCTTATTTTCAAGGCTAATCCTGCTTCCAGTAAGGAAATAGCCAGAAAAATTAAACAGACGGGACAGATAAAGCTTGTCCTAATTTCCAAATCGCTAATCAACTCCGAGAAAGGGCGCGTTGATCTTCTTGTCATCGGAGAGAATTTTAATAAGATTAAATTTAAAAAGTTTTTAAACGATATTGAATCAGAGATCGGAAAGGAGATCAACTACGCCACTATGAGCGCCGACGAGTTCAGGTACCGCAAAGATATGTTTGATAAATTTATTATTGATATCCTGGAAGGACCGAGGGAGATTTTGATTGATAAATTAAAGGTTACTTAAAAAATTTTGTTAATATAAATGCGTCGCTAAACAGTTTTGGCAAATAATAATTTTCAAACAAAAAAATGCCGCGATGCAAGTGTGCGGCTGGAGGAGGAGTTTAAATAATCTAATCTCTGCTGATTTTCTTATGGGGCTCCCCTCTAGAGAGGGGTTTGGGGGTGTGTCAAGAAGCTTATTAACCCATCCCTAGCCTCTTCCGAGAGGGGAATAATCGGTAATAAGTCAGTTTTCTAGAAATAAAACACTGGCGCGATAAGCATAACCAGCATACTTAGAACCACTAAACTGATCGCGATCGTTGAAATGACCTTGAAAACTTTTTTCTTTTTCATAGATTTATTATGAATTATTTGAATTACGAATTAGGTCCCGATGAAAAATTAATTTTACTGACTCGCCAACACCGGATTGTTTTAGCTCAACCGTTGATAAAAGCGCTTTTGCTGATCATAATAGCGGTCATAATATCGCCGAAGCTGCTGGAATTTTCCTGGGGAATACTGCTTCTCCTTTTTTGGATTATAGCATCAATCGCTTACGCCGTCCATTATTTTCTAGTCTGGCGTTTGAATTGTTATATTATCACCAATCAGAGAATTATTGATATTAACCAAATAAATCTGTTTCGTCGGATCGTGGCGGAAGTTGACCTGGGAAATATTCAAGAAGCAGTTTATGAAATTAGCGGTCCCTTGGAAACTTTATTCAATTTTGGAACGGTAAAAATAAAACTCGCCACGACTCAAAGTATGATCGGTCTTGAAAAAATCTCTAACCCCCAAGAGGTAAGAGATATTCTATCAGAAGCGCGAAAGGGAATCAAAAGAAATTTAGATGAAATTGAAGACTAAATTTCTAATTTTCAATTTCCGGTTTTTTTCTTTTGCTCTTGTGTTTTTTTGTTATTATGTTACACTGTATTTTGTAATGAATTCAATTAATTTTAAGTGTTTCAAATATGCCAGTACCTAAACAGAAAAAAAGTAAATCGGCGACACGCCAAAAAAGAAACCATCACGCTTTAAAAACAACCGACTTGTCAAAATGTCCAAAATGCGGCAGTCCGTCGCGTTCTCATTTTGCTTGCACCAATTGCGGAACCTATAATAAAAGAGAAGTTATAGATGTCATGGCCAAGCTTTCTAAGACCGAGAAAAAAGAAAAAGAACAAGAGCAAAAAGCAACAGAAAAAAGAAAATTAAAAGAAGATAATTCCTTAACAACAAATAAATAATCAACAATGGCTAACAGGCATCTTTCCAGGTCTATCGCTATGCAAAGCCTTTATGAGTGGGATTTTATCAGTTCAATGACGCTTAATAAAAACACTGGCGGATTAAACATTGCGGAGGAGAAAGCAAAGTTAGACAAAATAGTTAGATCTAACATTAAAGAACTTGAGCCGGGAGAAGAAAACAAAAATTTTACTCTTGAGTTAATTGACGGCGTTTATAAAAATCTGGAAAAAATAAACAATATTATTAAGAGCGCGGCTCCTGAGTGGCCGTTAGAACAAATTGCCATTGTTGACCGCAATGTTTTAAGAATCGGGGTTTACGAATTGGTGTTTGGCGATCAAAAAAAAGTTCCTCCCAAAGTAGCCATCAATGAAGCTATTGAATTGGCAAAAGCTTTCGGAGGAGAATCAAGCGGCAAATTTGTTAACGGAGTTTTGGGAACTTTATATCAAAAAGATAAAGGCAAATAATAATTAAGGACTGTTGATTTTTACCGATTAATTTAACCCACCCCCAACCCCCTCCCAAGAGGGGAATTATTAGAAAATCAGCAGAGCTTACTTAATATTTATCGTAATAAAATGGAAAACATACCTAAATTAGAGAAAAAAATCGGAGTTATTTTTAAAAATAAAGATCTTTTATTGCAAGCCTTAGTTCATCGTTCTTATATCAATGAGAATCGTGATTTCAGGCTTGATCATAACGAAAGATTGGAATTTTTGGGCGACGCGGTTTTAGAGTTGGTTTCTACGGAATATCTTTATAAAAAATTTCCTGACCATCCCGAAGGAGATCTGACCAATTTTCGCGCCGCGCTGGTAAATAGTAAAATGCTGGCTGAAATGTCTGGCCGCCTGGGAGTGGAAGAACATTTGATAATGAGTAAAGGAGAGAGAAAAGATACCGGCAAAGCGCGCCAGTATTTATTGGCTAACGCTTTAGAAGCCATTATTGGATCAATATATTTAGATCAGGGCTATCGGAAGTCAAAAAAGTTTATCACTGATAATATTTTATGCGAGATGGAAAGAGTTTTGGAAGAAAAACTTTATCAGGATCCCAAAAGCGAATTTCAGGAAAAAGCTCAGGAAAAAACAGGAATTACTCCTAACTATGAAGTCTTAACGGAACGAGGCCCTGATCACAACAAACATTTTGTGATAGGAGCTTATTTGGAAAAAGAATTAATAGCAGAAGGGGAAGGTTCCAGTAAGCAGGCAGCCCAAAGAGCCGCTGCCAAAAAAGCGCTAGAAGTCAAGAAATGGTAAAAGTTCATATGTTTTAAATTGGCTTTATGCTGATTAAAAAATCAAACTCAACAAAAATTGAAAATTCAAAAGATTGCGTAGTGTGGGAATATGAATATCCCAGTAAAAATTTTAGTTTTGCAACTGCGTTAATAAACGGTCGCTATCCGGATGAGAAAAAAGTTACAAACTTAGAATGTGAAGAGGTTTACTATGTTATATCCGGTTCAGGCGTTGTTCATTCTGAAAAAGGAGATTTTGAAATTAATGGAGGAGATTTATATTTTTTTGAAAAAGCGGAAGTTTATTGGGTTGAAGGCGATAAATTATTGTTGGCTCTGGTGAACGCGCCAAAATGGACACCGGAACAACATAAAGTTGTTGATTAAATTAACTTTTGGCACTTTACAATACAATGAGTATTTTTCACTTCTTAAAAAAGAATCAGGATAAAATCATTCTATTGGCCAATTTATTTTTAATTTCCTCGCTTAGTTTTTTTGCGGGGTATTTTTACGCTTATCAGCAAACCGATCAACACGAAATTAAATTTGAAAACTCGGAAGATATTTGCCGCAATTTATTTTTTAAAGACGAACAAGAAAAGGGAATAGTCCAAAGTAGCCAAAATAAAAACAGCTCTCCTCAGTCAAAAGCGAGGGAGAGTGTATTGGAAAATTCCAGTATTGTAGAAAAAAATGTTTCAGATGAAAAAGAAAAAATGCTTGTTGGAAGCAAAAACAGCAAAGTTTATCACAAGCCTGATTGTCCGCACGCAAAAAGAATTTTAGAGAAAAATAAAATCTGGTTTGATTCCAAGGAAGAAGCCGAAAGTAGGGGATACCGCGTGGGAAAATGCTGTCACCCATAAATAGATAATATAAAGCACCGAATTCAAAATTACAAATCACAAATAAATTACAATTACCAAAATTCAAAATTTAAAACGGTTTAGAATTTTGAGCATTTGAATTTTAGATTTGTTTGGAATTTGTAATTTTGAATTTAGTGCTTTATAAATTAACTTTTCTACTCTCCGCCATCAAAAACTCAACAATTCTATCTAACTCTCCGTCCAAAACACTTTCAATACTGTGCCAGCTTTTTTTAACGCGGTGATCAGTGACACGGTCTTGGGGAAAATTGTAAGTCCGAATTTTTTCACTGCGGTCGCCGGTACCAATTTGGGTTCGACGCTGGTCTCTTGCTTTTTTTTGTTTTTTTTCTTCCTCCAGGGCTAAAAGACGCGAACGCAAAATTTGCATCGCCTTGGCCTTGTTTTTTAATTGTGATTTTTCATCCTGACAGCTAACTGTCAATCCTGTTGGGAGATAGGTGATTCGCACTGCCGAATCGGTAGTGTTAACGCTTTGACCGCCTGGTCCTGATGAGCGAAAAATATCAATTCTTATGTCCTCGTTTTTAATTTCCATTTCCGTTTCTTCGGCCTGAGGCAAAACCGCTACCGTAGCCGTGGAAGTGTGAATTCGGCCTGATTTTTCCGTCTCTGGAATTCTCTGAACCCGATGAACACCGCTCTCAAACTTCATTTTTGAATAAACACTTTCTCCCGCAATTTCAAAGATTATTTCCTTAAACCCGCCAATATCACTGCGGCTAGAGCTTAAAATACCTGTTTTCCAATTTTGGTTTTCGGCGTAACGAGAATACATTCTGAATAGATCAGCGGCAAAAATGCCAGCTTCATCGCCGCCCGCCCCGGCGCGAATTTCCATAATAACATCTTTTTCGTCATTAGGATCGGCAGGATGCAATAAAATTTCAAGTTCCTGTTTTAACTCGTCCATTTTTATTTTCAACTCGCCGGACTCTTCTTTGGCAAGATTGACTAATTCCGAATCTTTTTCCTTGTCAATGATTTCCTGATTACTTTGAATATCTTTTTCTATTTTTTTCAATTCTTCATCCTTCTCAATTATTTCTTTTAACTTGCTTTGTTTTTTAGACAGCTTTTGAAATTTTGACGCGTCAAAAACAGCCTCAGATCTACTAAGCTCAGTGGTAACCTCCTGGTATTCTTTTTTAATGTTTTTTAATTCAATATTCATAATCTAAATTTAACACCCCTTCCAAAAAATTCTTTCTCTAAGAGGGGACTTATATTTAAACAAACTCCGCTCTAATAAAATAAAAGCGGAGTTTGAAAAAATACAATTTAACTTGCTAATTTTCTTTTTTGTCTTTTTCTTCTTTTAGTTTTGGCTTATCGTTTTTTGCCTCTTTTATTTCTTTATTTTTATTTGATTGCTTTTTATCCTCTTTTTTATTTTTTGTTTTATCCTTTTTAACCTTAGTCTTCTTTAGCTTCTCTTGAATAGTTTTCTTTTTATCTGCCATTTTTTTGAATCGATCAACCCGTCCGGTGGTATCAACCATTTTTTGCTTTCCAGTGTATGTCGGATGACAAGCAGAGCAAACCTCCACTAAAATTTCCTTTAAAGTTGACCTGGTCGTAAAACTATTTCCACAAGCGCATTTTACAACGCAATTTTGATATTGAGGATGAATGTCTTTTTTCATAATGTTTTATTTATTATTATTTCCACATCTCTGTCTACTTATTCACTTTACTCTTAATTCAAGTTTATGTCAACTATACGAACAAATACCGCGCCGTAGGGGGCGAACCTATATATATTCGTCCTAATACTATGTCGCAAAAGCTACCTTGTGCGACATAGTATATTTTTGTTTAAACTACGCTTCCCTGCTAAAATCGGCTTAATCCGGAAAATTTACATATATAAATTTTCCGGATTATTTCTATCCAATTCTCACTTTGGCAGATTGTTTCTGGTATATTCACGGATTTTATTTAATTTGTTTTCATTGTAAACAACGTATTCGTAATAATACGGAAATTATTATGATTTTGTGAAACTGAATAATGCCACTAATCCCCTCCTTACCAAGGAGCGGCCAGGGATGGTTGAAAATCAAAATAATTTTTTAATCTTTGACCCGGAAAAAAACAAGCTTTATTTTCTGGATGTGGTTAATGGAAAAAATGTTTTGAGAGAAGTTTTGATCTCAGCTTCTTAAAAAAACTGAAATCTACCGTCACAAAAAACCTGCTAAATATAGCAGGTTTTATTTATTCCTGGAACTAATTTGCGATTTCTTTTTTTGAGATTTCAAAACAAAGGGAATGATTGCAAATCAGTTCTTGTGATAAAGTTTATTTTTGGTTTTTTGAGAACATTTTTTTAATTCTGAATAGAGCTTATCAAATTGATCTTTTGTTATTTCTATTAAACCCCCTGGGATTTGAAATTGCTTTATGCCTAACTTTCCAACTTTTTCTTTTGGTATACCCTTAAACGAATCTACTTTTAAAAATATTTCTACTCTCGCCCCCCATCGAAATTCTTTTCCGTCACAAATATCAATTTTCTCTAATTCTTCGCCTTTCTGATTTTGAGACATTTTACCATAGGCGAAAATGGTTTTATTACCCTTTGCTCCATCTCTTACTTTGCCAGTTTCATAAATAAAAAAACCATCACATTTTTTAAATTTTTCTGACACCTTTTTTGTCTTTACTGGAAAACGAATGATATCATCAGGATAAATATTTTTTCCTGACGGCCAAACTGTTTTTATATAATAAGTCATGTATTTTAGAAATTATACAAATTACTCGTATTATTATATTGATTTCATAGTCCTGTTAGGACTATGAAGCTTTAACAGCTTTAACATAAGGCGAGGTAGCAATCAGTTTTTCAAAATAACTTTATAAATTTCATTGGTCCCTGCTTTTCCAACAAATACATTGTAACTAGTGACATCTTCTGGAATATTATAAACAATAACCCCTTTTTCTGTTATACTGGGTGATAATTTACGCACATCTAGATAATTATCAATACTGCCAATTGTATCATCATAAGTGGTAAATTGTCTTTCTTGATTATCAATTAATCTAAAGCCATCGTCAGGGAAGAAAAGAAAATCAGTTTTAGTAATATTAATAATATTCATGTCAATGATAACAAATTTTGTATTTTCTTGGGCAACAATTGGTTCATCACAAAAATATTGACATGCTTTGGTTAATACATATTTTTCTTCTATCTTATTGATTTTAAATTTTATAGTAGCAAGCTCAACTTCATTTCCAATATTTTTCTCTACAATTATTATATCCCCCGTAGTTATTCCAGCCACTTCCCCTATCACATAATTCCCAAAATCCACTCCATTTATTGTATAAACCAAATCCAAATCATAACCAGCGGTTGATTCTAACAAAACCTTAGTTCCAACATCGCCATTAGGAACAAGCTGATAAATATCAGTTTGTCCGTCTACTCTTACCAAATCAGAAACGACAAAAGAATTCATTTCACTTTGGCTAACTGTCAAAATATCTTCCCATCTTAAATGACCATAACTTTCAAAAACTTGCGGATTCAGAACCAATCTTTTAAATTGTTTTCCATTCTTGTATTTTACAATATAGACATCCGGATTATCGGCTGTTTTAATTATTGCCCCTTCTGGAATCTGCATTGCGTTTATATTTGGCGCTACAAAAATAAAACTTACAATCAGCAAAAGCAAAAATACAACGCTTAATAATTTTTTTATTTTCATATTTTTAATTTTAAGAATAAAATATTTAATGATTACAATTTAATAATGTTTCTAAAATTGCCTATCAAAAAAAGCCTTCCGCCAGCTGATAGTCTCTTTCGGTGCTACCACTATACCCTTTCGAGCATAGACCCGTCTTACAAAGTACTGGCTAGAAAGCCATTTTTATGTAAGACGAGATTTAAACCATACTCCAGACAAAAAGCCTGAAGGTTAGGTTAATAGATTGTTACTCAATTTCTATCAGAATAATATCATATTAGACAAAATAGTCAACAAAAAACAGCATAATATTACGTATTATCATACTATTTAATATTTTTATTATTTGCCTCTTATTACAATATTCGTGTTTTGCCAATCCGAAATTTAAGATCTAAGTTCTTTGCTATTTCATAAATCAAATCCACGCCAACATTAATCTGGCCATTTTCAATCTTAGAAATTTCTTTCTGAGTAGTTTTTATATTTTTAGCCAATTTCTGTTGGCTTAATCCTTTTCTAGTTCTGGCATTATATATTTCAGCCGCTAACAAAATTCTCGCCTTTGCTTCTTGGGAGTATTTTTTAAAAAGAGGATGCTTTCTGGCTTTTGCCATAGCGTCGCGGTTTAATTTGCTGTTATTTGTAGTCTTCATAATTTTGAGTATTAATAAAATCTTGATGATATTCCTTTGTTTGCTCTAATATTTTAATAATTTTTTTATCTATTTTTTTCTTTAATCCTTTTTCATATAAATCAGGTTTTTCAAAAGCATTTAACAAAACCAATTTTTCCCGATGATAACAAAAATAAAAAATTCTAATCAAACTGCTGCCATCTTTAACTCTTATCTCGTGAAATTTATATCCTCTAATCGTTTTGGCAATGGGCGGTATTGGCTTTGCTTTATTTTCAGATATAAATTGTATTGCTTATATCATTATATCTTATTGGATATAGTTGTCAAGTTATAATTAAAACCTCATAGTACGGGGCAGCCCTTTCTACAAAAAAGGAAATGTCTAATTTCCCTTTTTCAACTCTTCATAAATACTCGTTGCCGCGATGGCGCCTTCCGAGACGGCGGTAACGATTTGCCTTAAGCCATTGGAACCGGTGGTAACATCTCCCGCCGCGTAAAAGCCTTTAATGGTTGTTTCTCCTTTTTTATCAATAACAATATATCCGCCTTGATCGGTCTCAATTCCTATATTTCTTATTAAAGTTTCCGGCGGGACCGCTCCCACTTCTACAAATACGCCGTTTATTTCTAGTTTCAAATCATTTTTATATTCTTTGTCTAATTTCACAAACTCCACTTTGCTCTGTCCTCCTATCTTCTTTATATTAGTTTCGTAGATCACTTCTATTTTAGGATTTTTCTCAATTTGTTCTTTCTTGACCGGTTCGCATCTCAGTTCTCCTTTTCGATAAATCAAAAAAACTTTTTCCGCGTGTTCGGCCAGTAAAAGCGCTGCCATGGCTGCCGAGTCGCTGCCGCCCACTACGGCTGTTTTTTTATTTTTAAAAAACGCCGCATCACAAACGGCGCAATAACTCACTCCCCTACCCAAAAATTCTTTCTCGCCGGGAATGTTCAATTTTCTTTGCTTTGTTCCAAGAGTTAACAGAATAAATCGGGATTCAAAAATTTTATTTAAGTTAGTGGTAATTTTAAAATTCTTTACTCCCCTCTTGCCGCGTCCCGTTTTTTCGGGGAGAGGGGGTTGGGGGTGTGTTTGTATTATATTAACTGTTTCTTCTGAAATAATTTCCGCTTCTAAATTTTTTGCCTGCTCGTAAAATTTCTGAATCAGATCAGCGCCTTTAATTTTTTCAAACCCGGGATAATTTTCGACCAAATGGGCCTTGAATAACGAACTGTCAAAAATCTGACCGATTACCAGATGATTTATTTTATATCGTGAAGCGTAAACAGAAGCCGCCAGCCCTGCCGGACCGGCGCCGATGATAATAAGGTCGTATTTATTTTGCTTATTATTTTCCATAGTCTACCTGTCATCCCGAGCGACGATAGGAGCCGAGGGATCTGTCAGTGGATAAAATGTATGTTTTATAATGTCTTTATTAGAAATAAGTATTTCGTGTTTACAGATTCCTCCACTCCGTTCCCTCTTCGGCTATCGCCGCAGGGTCACTTCGGTCGGAATGACAGGTAAACGCGCGAACTATAAAAATCAATCAATCCGTTAATTTTTTCCCTATTCAATCACTATCGCTCCAACCGGACAAATCTGAACTGTCATTTCGTAATCGCACTTATCACCTAGTTCAACAACTTTTGCCTTTCCATCTTCTTGCATCTCAAAAACTTTCGGGCATAAATTCGCGCAGGCCCCGCAGCCGATACATAATTCTTGGTCAATAGTAATTTTTTTTGACATAAGTTTTTATAACGAATTAAGAATCAAGAATTAAGAATCAAGAATTTTTGATTCGTTATTCGTGATTCTATTTACTCCAACACTTTCTTTATCTTCTCAACAATTACTTCTTTTGGCTGTAATCCTACAATTTCATCAACAATCTCTCCGTCTTTAAAAATTTTCAAACTGGGAATGCTGATAATTTCATACTTACCGGCTGTTTCCGGACTTTCGTCAACATTTAATTTTCCCACTTTTATTTTATCTTTCATTTCGTCGGCTATTTCCGTGATCATCGGTCCGATCATTTGGCAGGGTCCGCACCACGGCGCCCAAAAATCCACCAAGACCGGCGTTGATTTAAATTCAATAACTTCTGACTCAAAATTTTGGTCGGTTAAAATTATTTCAGCCATATTTTTTTATTAGCAATTATTATATCAATAATTATACTCTGTTATAACCTATCGGTCAAATAAACAAAAAATAAGCAAAATAAAAAAACCAGCGGTGTCCTACTTTCCCGACAAAGTCAGTATCATCGGCGCTGGCGGGCTTAACTTCTGTGTTCGAGATGGGAACAGGTGTTTCCCCGCCGCTAAAACCACTGGTTTAAAATAGTCTATAAAGTCGTAAAGTCAAAAGTCCATAAAGTCCGTAAGACCGAAAGCAGATTTTAAATCTGACTTTATGGACTTTTGACTTTATAAACTTTTGACTAATCTAACAATCATTAAACGCTAGTCAATATTATGCGTCATAATAAACATTGATTTATTAGTAGCGCTCGGCTGAATGCTTCACAGCACTTATACCTGCGCTCTATCAACCTGGTAATCTTCCAGGAATCTAAAATGATACCTAATCTTGAATTGGGCTTCGCGCTTATATGCTTTCAGCGCTTATCCACACCAAACATAGCTACCCAGCGATGCTCCTGGCGGAACAACTGGTACACCAGAGGTTTGTTCGTTCCGGTCCTCTCGTACTAGGAACGACATTTCTCAAGTATCCACGCCTGCGGCAGATAGAGACCAACCTGTCTCACGACGGTTTGAACCCAGCTCGCGTACCGCTTTAATTGGCGAACAGCCAAACCCTTGGGAGCTTCTCCGCCCCCAGGATGCGACGAGCCGACATCGAGGTGCCGAACTGCTTCGTCGATGTGGACTCTTGGAAGCAACCAGCCTGTTCATATTTATCTTAAATTACTTTAAGTATAGACTATATCTTCATCCCGCTCTTTTAATTTTACTAAATCAAAAGGGCGGGAGCATGGCATATTATTCCGATTTAATTTTATATATATCCGGAATCTTGAGCTCAATTTTATAACACGCTCCTAACCTCTCTTCCCGAAAAAAACGGAGCACAGCAAGAGGGGAATAGAAAAGTATTGATTCTCGCTCGCAGTCGTTACGGGGTTAAAGGAAGTTTATATTTTAATGATGAAATAACATAAGGACTAATTATCTTGATTAATTTTTCTTTGTTCTTGCCGGTAAAATTTACCTGGCAGCTTTTTTTGTCCGGACGGCAATATATTTTTCCGGACAATTGGAAATTATTCTCTAAGCATTTCAGTAATTTATTCTGATCGGATTTGCTTATTTGCGGCAAATATATATGCGCTGATTTATCTCTTTGGTAATAATAACCGTCATCCATAAACCAAACCGCTAAAGTCAATCCGGAATTCAGAATTTTTTCAATATTATCCGGAATTATCTTTTTGCCGTTTTTGTAGAATAATTTTTGCAGTTTGCCGAACAAAGGAGATGAATTGCTTTGAAGCCGATAATAACTGTATTGTTTTCCATTAGAAGGATGTGTTCTGATAATTTTTTTCGGCTTATCGGCAAAAATATTTTTCAATTGATTATATTTCCACAAAATATAATCTTTTTGCTTTGCTGAATGCTCTAATCGCAATCTTGAATTTTTTTTGCCGGTTTTCTGCAAATATCCATCACCTAAAATTAATCCATAAATAATCGTCTTTTGTTTTTTAGTTATTTTCATAATTT
>DAOVOJ010000042.1 GCA_030629775.1 Candidatus Moraniibacteriota bacterium | reverse complement strand
GTGATCGGCGGTGAGTTAAAAAAGAAATCAGTTAAGGCGATTCTAATGGTTTTGATCGGAATTGTTCTTTATGTCGGTTGGGTGTTCAGAAAAGTGTCGCGGCCGGTGTCTTCCTGGAAATATGGCATCATTGCCCTGGTGGCTCTTTTCCACGATATTATTATTACACTGGGAGTTTTTTCTATCCTGGGGCACTTTTACGGAATTGAAATAGGAATGCCGTTTGTCGTGGCGCTCTTGACTATTTTAGGATATTCTGTTAATGATACTATTGTTGTGTTTGATCGGACGCGTGAAAATCTTTTACGCTCCGCTTGGGATGATTTTGAGGAAGTGGTCAACAGAAGCGTCAATGAAACTCTAATTCGTTCGGTAAATACCTCCCTAACTACTTTGGTAGTTTTACTAGCTGTTTATTTTTTCGGTGGGGCAACGATCCAGTATTTTATTCTGGCTTTAATCATCGGTATTGTTGCCGGAACATATTCTTCAATTTTTATCGCTAGCCCATTACTTGTAAGTTTAGCGAGACGGAGGAAAAAGTAAATTAAGGAATTGCTTTCTGTTAAAATACAGGAAGCGTAAATCACAAATTCAAAATCACAAATTCCAAATAAATTCAAAATTTAAATGTTCAAAATTCTAAACTGTTTTGAATTTTGAATTTTAGTCATTGTAATTTATTTGTGATTTGGAATTTTGGATTTGTGATTTTTATAAGCGGGTATCGTATAATGGCTTATTATATCAGCCTTCCAAGCTGAGGACACGGGTTCGACTCCCGTTACCCGCTCATTTTTATTTAAACATTCTAATATTTAAACACTGAATAAAACTCAGAGTTCCAGTCTTCTCATAGAGACTGGAACTTTTTTTATTTTAATCAGTGTTTGTCTATGCCTTTAGTCCGTGTTTGTCTGCGTGCCATAAAAATGTTATATTAGGATTACGATAATAATTTAAAAACAACTATGGCAAAAAAAGCTTCTCCAAAAACTAAAAAAACTAAAACAGCGTCTAAAAAAACCAAAGAAGTGAGCAAAAAGAGTTTAACAAAAACTAGGGCGAACAAGAAAGTAAAAAGTAAAAAAACTAGCAAGAAAGCGATCAACAAGAAAATAACAAAAAAGGAAAAAGAAAGTTATTTGGCTAAGTGGACAACGCCGGCTTTTGTTTCTGCTGGCGAAGAAATTTGGCTGTATCGCCTTAGCCTGATAGCTTCTGTAATAATGTCAGGCTGGTCGTTCTATCGAAAAGATTTTTTAGCGGGAATAACTTTTGGGCTGTTAACTTTAGTGGTGGCAAAATATCTTTTTCAAAAACCGCAGGACATTGAATGCCAGATTGATCTGGATGGAATAAAAATAAATCCTGTTGACAAACTTAAAAAAACTAAAAAAAGCGGGAATAACATTAAAAATATTATTAAGAAAATTTTATCCCATGAAGTGAGAGAAAAATTTTATTCTTTTGACGACATTGAATCGTTTGAAGTGGCTGAAAAGGGGACTTATCCCGAAGACTCCTGGCATAATCATGTTCTTAAAATAAAAGGTAAGGAAATGTTTTTTCCGCATTTGGAAATTTCGCTTGATGATCAAGACCCCGTTTACATTCGGGAATTGATGGTTTATTTTGTTCCCGAAAAGAGAGGAGAGGAAGAGTCTGTTTTTGGCGGCGGAGTTAAGGAAGAGGAGTATGTTGAGGTTGATTATGAGAATTGAAAATTCAAACACATGCTCCCGTAGCTCAGGGGATAGAGCGTCTCTTTGCGGAAGAGGAAGTCGGAGGTTCAATTCCTCCCGGGAGCACAAAAGTGAAATTTCTAATTTTCAATTTCTAATTTCTAATCAATTTTTAATGAATTAATTTTCAAACAGTAAAAAAATACAAGATACAATAACCAAACTGTTTGATTATTGGTTATTGTGTTTTTAAAACGATGTTTAGAAATTAGAAATTAGAAATTCAATAAAAATTTAAAATTTAAAATTAGAAATTAAAATAATGAGCATTACATTAAATACGCCTCTCAAGACTATTCCCCGTATCGGTCCTGTTTATATTGAAAAATTAAAAAAGCTGGGTCTGAAAAATGTTCGGGACCTGCTTTTTTATTTCCCTTTTCGTTATGACGATTTTAGCGAGATTTTGCCGATTGATAAAATAGAGGAAGGGCAGGTTGTGAGCGTGCGGGGAAAAATAATTGATATTCGCAATGTTCGGACAAAATTTAAAAGAATGAATTTAACGGAAGCTTTGATTGAAGACGAGTCAAACTGCATCAAGGCGGTTTGGTTCAATCAGCCGTTTTTAACTCGCAATTTAGTAAAAGGGATGAATGTCAGTTTGAGCGGGAAAGTGGTTTATACTCGGGACGGGCTGCAACTTTCAAATCCGGCTTATGAAATTTTAGGCAGTGACAGAGAAATAATGCATACGGCGAGATTGGTGCCGGTTTATCACGAAACAGAAGGTCTGTCTTCACGATGGCTGAGACTGCACATTAAACCGCTACTTAAACTGGCAGATGAACTGGACGACTGGTTGCCGGCGGAAATTAGAAAAAATCAAAATCTGGTTTCTCTTTCCGAAGCGGTCAAAGAAATTCATTTTCCCACTAATGAGAACAAAGCTACTCAGGCCAAAAGAAGGCTGGCTTTTAATGAACTTTTTATCATTCAGCTTTTTATCCAAAAACAGAGAAAAAATTGGCAAAAAAATAAAGCGGTTCAAATAGAATTTAAAGGCGAAACGGAAGAAAAAATAAAGCAATTTATTGCCAATTTGCCGTTCAAATTAACTGATGCCCAGCGAGTTTCCGCCTGGCAAATTTTAAAAGACCTAGATAAATCAGAACCGATGAATAGATTATTAGAGGGCGATGTCGGTTCTGGAAAAACTTTAGTGGCTTTAATTGCCGCTTTGGCGGCAGCCAAAAAACAAGGATCTGGCTGCCAAACTGCCATTATGGCGCCGACGGAAATTTTGGCGCGCCAGCATTTTGAAGAAGCGAAGGAAAGATTTGAAAATTTTGAAATAAAGGTCGGGCTGCTGACGGCCAGCGAAAGTAAGGTAAAAATTTCCCTCTTGGGAGGGGCTAGGGGTGGATTAGAAACTAATTTAACCCACCCCCAACCCCCTCCCGAGAGGGGAGTTAAAAAATTAAAAAAATCCGAGCTGATTGAAGAAATAAAAAACGGCGAAATAGATATTGTCATTGGCACGCACGCTCTTTTGCAGGAGAAAGTAGAATTTAAAAATTTAGCTTTAGTGATCATTGACGAGCAGCACCGTTTTGGAATTGAACAGCGTTCCGAGCTTCAGCAAAAAGTGACCAAAATAAAAGACGGGCTGGAAACAACCGTTCCCCATCTTTTAACAATGACAGCGACCCCCATTCCGAGAACACTGGCTTTGTCTGTTTACGGCGATTTAGATTTATCAATCTTGGACGAGATGCCGCAAGGGCGGCGGGAGATTATCACTAAGTTAGTAGCGCCGGCTAATCGGGAAAAAGCTTATCAGTTTATCGGCGAGCAAATAAAAAAAGGACGGCAAGCGTTTGTCATTTGTCCTTTGATTGACGAGTCTGATAAATTGGAAGTTAAGTCGGCGATTCAGGAACATGAAAAATTAAGCCGGAAAATTTTTCCTAATTTAAAAATCGGACTTTTGCATGGCAAGCTAAAGCCTAAAGAAAAAGAAGCGATGATGAAGGAATTCGGCGAGGGAAAGATAAATATTCTTGTTTCCACTTCGGTGGTGGAGGTTGGCATTGATGTTCCAAACGCCTCAGTGATGATGATCGAAGGATCGGAAAGGTTTGGCTTGGCGCAGCTTCACCAATTCCGTGGACGGGTCGGCCGCAGCGAATTCCGATCTTTTTGTTTTTTGTTTACCGATTCAACGGCGCAGAAAACCCATCGTCGGCTAAAAGCTCTTTTAAAAAATTCCAGCGGTTTTGAACTGGCGGAGCAGGATTTAAAAATCAGAGGTCCCGGCGAGCTTGCCGGCGTCCGCCAATCAGGCCTGCCCGATCTGGCAATGGCGTCTTTGTCTGATGTTGAATTGATCAAGCAAGCGCGTTCCGAAGCGACTCTGATTTTAAATAAAAACGCTGATTTAAAAGCTTATCCTAAATTACTGAGTAAATTGGAAAGTTTTAGGGAGAGGGTTCATTTTGAATAAAGTGATTGAGTAAAGTGAAAATTTGGAGCAAGGGCTTCAGCCCGATAGTAAATTATTTTGCATCGCGAAACTTATCAAGATTGTTATCCTGAACTTGTTTCAGGATCTGTCGTCTGTTATATTTAGCTTTAAGATAAATATAAAAGCATTATATAGCATATAACAGATCCTGAAACAAGTTCAGGATGACAGCTAAAATTTGATATTTCGCAATTTAAAGAAACCAAAAACGCTTCTTCTTGATTTTCGGGCTAAAGGCTCTTGCTCCAATATTGACGCTTTTTATTATTTGTGGTAAACATAAGATAATAAATAGTACATTGAAAAAACGGAGATCAAAATAGGAGGAAAATTAGATGAATCAAAAGACGGCGGTCATTTTGTTTGGTATTGTGTTTTCTGTAGTGTTTGGAATGGGATTTTTTTATTTTAGTTCTGCGTCGCAGGAGCCGATAATTGTAGAATTCAATAAAGATTGGCCCGTCGGGTCAGATATTGAGGTAGGAATGAGTGGTGGTAAAATAATCCCCCTGCTTGTGTTTGAGCATAAAGGAGACAATTACAGCACCACTGGTTCTGGCGGACTTCCGGCAGATTTAAAAAATGCCGTCCCGCTAGAGGAAATGATTAAATCTGCGAAAGACGACTTGTCAGCAAAAACTTTTCAAAAGTTTTTTATTGGAGGTAATGATGGTAACAACTATGTTTGTGTAATGTATGTCTTATTAAAAGATAAAGATGTATATTACACGACGGAGCAAATATATTCTAAAGAATTTTGCATTTTAAGCCTTGAAGAACAGGAGGGGAAAGCGGCGATACATCACTATTCGGATACAGGCGTTTTCTGTGTTGTTTGGGGGGTCCTAAGTCTCATAATTAGCTTAGGAATAAGCTGCTTGTTGCTCTTGCTTATTAGTAGAAAAAAAGAGGTTAGGGGGTCAGGCAACTGATTCTCTTTTTTTTATTTGAAATAAACCTGATAATGTGATATTCTACTATTATGTTAAACAAAGAAATAAAAGCAATAATAAGCAAGGTGATAGGGGATTTATATCAAGAAATAGAACTTCCCGATTTTGCGGTGGAGTATCCGAGGCAGAGAGAATATGGCGATTACGCTTCCAATGTGGCGATGGTTTTAGCCAAGAAACTCAATAAAAATCCGATGGATGTTGCGGAAGGGGTCGCGGATGAAATAAATAAAGACGAAGAAAATAAAAAATTATTTGATAAAATAGAAATTGTCAAACCGGGTTTTATTAATTTTACTTTGGCGAATAACTTTTTACAGCAACAGCTGAAAGAAATAATAAAATTAAAAGACGATTACGGAAGGTCTGAAATCGGCAAAAACAAAACCGTTGTCATTGACTATTCCCATCCCAATATTGCCAAACCGATGCATGCCGGGCATATGCGAAGCACTATCATCGGACAGGCAATCACCAACACTTATCGTTTTTTAGGCTATCGGGTGATCGCCGATAATCATCTTGGTGATTGGGGAACGCATTTTGGAAAACTTATCGTCGCTTATCGTAAATGGGGAGATAAAAAAATTATTGACCAAAATCCGATCATTGAAATTACCAAACTTTATGTGCGGTTTAACAAAGAAGCGAAAGATAATCCAAAATTAGACGATGAAGCGAGGCGGGAAATTAAAAAATTACAAAATGGCGACGAAGAAAATTTAAAGCTCTGGAAATTTTTTGTTGATGAAAGTTTAAAAGAGTTTGAAAAAGTTTACAAAATATTCGGCACGAAATTTGATTGTGTTTTGGGCGAGAGTTTTTACCAACCGATGCTGGCGGAGACAGTGAAAGATGCCTTGGAGAAGGGGGTTGCCGTTGAAAGCGAGGGAGCGATAATAATATTATTAGAGAGGTTTGGTCTTCCGCCTTTTCTTATTCAAAAATCAGATCAGGCGTATTTATACGGCACGACTGATTTGGCGGCGATCAAATATCGCCGGGAAAAATTTAAGGCCGACAAAATGCTTTATGTTGTCAGTAATGAGCAGGCGCTTTATTTTGCCCAGCTTTTTAAATCAGCGGAATTATTGGGTTTGGTTAAAGAGGAAGATCTGGTTCACATTAAATACGGTTTGGTTTTGGGTGGGGATGGCAAAAAACTTAGCACCAGAAAAGGCGAAGCGGTTAGCTTGATGGAGTTAATAAATAAAGCCATTAGCTTGTCGCAGGAAATAGTTGAAAAGAAAAATCCAGATTTAAGCAAAGAAGAAAAAGATAAAATAGCCCGAGCGGTGGGAGTCGGTGCTTTGAAATACAACGATCTATCCCAAAACAGATTGACGGATATTGTTTTTAATTGGGATAAAATGCTTTCTCTTTCCGGCAACAGCGCGCCATATTTGCAATACATCTGTGTGCGGATTAGAAGCGTTATTAGAAAAGCGGAAGAACCCACCCCTAGCCCCTCCCGAGAGAGGAATAAACAATCAACACTCAAACCTTCTCTTGCCCCTTCCTTGGCAAGGAGGGGAGATAGTGGAATAAATTTTAATTTACTAACAGAAGATGTTGAAAAAGATATTATGAGTGATCTGATTAAATTTCCCGAGGTAGTGGAAAAATCAGCCAAGGAATATCAGCCCAATATTATCACCGATCATTTATTTAAACTAGCTTCCGATTTTAATTTATTCTATCAAAAACTGCCGATCCTAAAAGCTGATCCTGAACTTTGCCAAGCGCGTCTGGGATTGATTCGCGCCGTTGATATTACGCTAAAAAACGGTTTGTCGCTTTTAGGGATTGAAACGCTGGAGAGGATGTAGAGTTTTGGATAATAAATTTCTACTACTTAGGCTGAGTTACAAAGTACTAAATTTTAACTGTCATCCTGAACTTGTTTCAGGATCTGTT
>DAOVOJ010000005.1 GCA_030629775.1 Candidatus Moraniibacteriota bacterium | reverse complement strand
TCAAAATTTTGAACCCCTACCGCAACACGCGTGTTTTTTATTTTTTAGAATTTGATTTTTACATTTATCGCTTGCCTCTATGGGCATTGGGATCATCTTCTTGACGCCGGCAAAATGATCAAAATCCTTTTGTTTAGCGGTTTCGCAGGCTATCTTTGCTTTCTTTATGACATTTTCAAAATTCTCCCATTTTCCATATCCTAAAAGTCCTTGCACTTCTCTTGCATACCAAAATTCCACCCCGTCTTTTTCACGCGCGCAATCTTCAAAATTTTTATGCAACCCAACGATCAGTCGTTTTTCCATGGATTTGGTTTATTGGGATATTGAACTGTTGATTCCATGGTCTCGCAGGACTGTAAAGTCAGATTGCAGGATATTGTCGTATATTTTGGTCTGTGGATAACTACTTCTTGCGTTTTATAATTTTTATGATATTATGTCATTGATGGTATTTGTGAGGGCTTTGGCTCTCCCGCGGTTAAATACATAAAACCGCAGACAGATATCATTACAAAAAAAGTTTTATTGTTTTTCTAAGTCTCCATCATGGAAGACTTTTTTTGTTTGTTCGGTAATAGAATCTTTTTTAGTTTTCCAAAAAGGGATGACGCTCCAAAAAAATGGCTGTCCGCTTTCTATCTCTTTTACAATAATTTTTATTTTTACTTTAAACTTTATAATAGCCACAAAACCGTAATATTTAACAGGTACTAATATTCTTTCCCTGCGTGAATTTCTTTTTATTTTAAACATAATTTAATCTACTCCCAAGAATGTAAGATATGGGTAATTTCTATGTTCACATTACATCTTTTATTGATAGTCTTGTGTTTTGTTTTAAATATTACTTGCGAGTCAGAATTTTCTAAAGTTTCTTGATTAGTCAAATTTAAATCATTCTTTTTATTCTTTATGCTTTTTTGTAATTTTTTTTGTTTCTCTGTTGCCGAATCATCTTTAACATAACCAAGCATTCCATAAAAAGGCATTTTATCGAACCTATATTTTTCAGTAATAAATCTTTGCATACCATCTTCACCAGTATATTTTGAATTATCACCAAGTATTTTACATTCAAAAAAAGTCTTAACTCTATTGTCTAATGTTGAAAAGGTTATATCAGGTTCCTGAAGTGTGACATTATTTCCACACCTTTGTTTTCCACTTTCTACTCTCACTCCCCTTCTAATATCCATTTTTGTAATCCCCTCCACATAATCACAAGTTATCCAATCTTCTGGTTTTGAATATTTTTTGTCAGTTAAATATTTAGGTTTGTTAACGGGTTTAAATTCGCAAATCAATTCACAACACTTTCTAAAAAAGATTTTTCTGAATTTTTTCCAATCTTGTTTTATCATAAAATTATAAAGAACTTAATATTAACTCGGCGTCCAACAACCCCGTTAAGAATCCATAATTGCTTTTTTCTCTGCGCATAATTACACATCGGCTACTTGTTGTAAATTCATAATCCATTTCTTTTTTAGCAATTATTATATTACTTATTTTTTCTTTAACCTTGCTATTTATTTCTGGCAATATATTATTCTCTGAAAAAGAAATAATTTCTACCCCATTTATAATTCGTGAGTTCGGATTCCATTTTTTAGGTTTTGGCAAATCATAACTATCTAACATATATTCAAAACCGAATTGATAATTTTTTAAATTATTACTACTTAACTTTTTTCTTTCTGTCATTACCTCCCATTGTTTTATAACTTTCTTTTCTAAATTACTAATTTTATATATTCTCTCAATTTCTTTATCGATGTCGTCCTGAATTTTCTGTAAATTATCAAACTTACTATCAATTAATTTATGACCCATATTTATAATATTTTTATATTCTGAGTATTCTTCAGGAAAAGGTATTTTTACAAAATCTGACTTGCAAAGTTTTGCATTTTTCTGTTCACTCGCAAATAATGGCATAGTTGTGCAAATCATATTAATAAAAAACATAGCCATTCTTGACACAAGCAAAGCAGATAAAAAATGTAACAAATCTTTTTTCTCTGGATTAATCCCTATAAAATATTCATAGAACGCAAAATCTTTCGGCTTTAATAAAACTGGCAAACGATTCGTCTTTTTAAATTTATATATTTTAGAAATGATTAAACATTCGCTATCTATAAAAGATTGATTTAATAATTTATGACTTTTTCTTGCTTTTTTTGATTTTACGCAATAATATTTTTTATCCAAATCATAAATTAAAGGTGTTGAAAAAAGATTATTTTTGTTGTTACTAATAGTTTCTCCAATAGTTCCTTGATATCCTGTAGTAATGTTTTTAGATCCAACAACATTTTTGATATTTGAATAATCTCTATTTAATCTTTCAATTAACAACGCTGCCATATTTCCGCCCCTTATAGCAATTTGCCAAGAATCATTTCTTGATTGCAAAAAACTGCTATCAATATTATTAGTATTTCCAGAAATATGATTAAAATATAAATAATCAGCTTTATTTGTAACTCTTCTCATGGGTATAATATAAGAACCATTGTTATTTTTTTTCTCAATAACAACAACGCTTGTCTCAACGCTATTTTTAAAAATATGGCTTCTAATCGAAGAAAAATCAATGAATTCTTTAACGATAGAATTTGTTAATATTGAATTTCTAAAATTGAAAGAAGTTTCATTGTAAAAAGTTGCAGTTGGTAAAACCATAGTCAATACTCCATTGTTTTTTAATTTTTTCAAACCAATATGAACAAACATTTGAGCTAATTCTTTATTGCCAATATCTTTACTAAATTTGCTTTTTTCTATTTTCTTAAGACTCTTGGCGCTAGATTTCCACGGAGGATTACCGATGACTAAATCAAAAAAATTATCTTTTTGACGATATCTAAGAGTATCATCCTTTTTTATATTTTCCAAAATAGGAAATTTATTTTTAGAAGCTAGCCTTTTGTTATTCTTTCTATTCCCTAATAACTCAACATATAAACTAAATTTCGTTATTTTAATCGCCGATTCATCTGAGTCCATACCATAAAAAGAATTTTCTAAAATATCTTTCTTTTCTTTGAAAGTTTTTTTATTATTTTTTTTGCTGTCTAATCTTTTTAGAAGTTCCCTAAATGATAAAACCAAAAAAATTCCAGAGCCAACGGATAAATCTCCTATTTTTATATTTGAAAAATCTTGACCATCAAATTTTTTATCTAATTGTTTAAACGCCTGCTTGGTTACATAATTAGCCAGCCTTGGAGGAGTATATGCAATACCCTGATCCTTCTTTTCCTCTGCACCTAATTTTTCAGTCAATAATTCTTCGTAAATATTACTTATCAATTCAATCGGTATATATCTAAAATCAAAACGGAAAAAACTTTTTTGAGGAAATAAATCATCCTCTAAAAAAGATTTTAATATTTTACAAGAGTTATTATCAAGAACAGATAAAACATTATTTTTAAATAAAATTCCGTTGTGCAATTCATCATATTCATTAAATAAAGCAACGGTCTCTTTTTTTGACTCCAAAGCATTTACAAGTTCTGTTTTGATATCAGTTAAATTTCTGTCTTCCAAGAAACGAACAAAAGTACACGCCAATATAATAGATATTAAATCATCTTTTCTTTTTGGATGTTCTTTATTTAATCTTCTAAAAACAGTTAAGATACTTTCTTTTAATTTTTTATCAACAGCATTTTTAGAAGTTTTAGATATGTATTCATCCCAATATTCAATTGGAGAAATTTTTTCATCAAACGGCTTTTCTTTAAAATCTACACCTTCACTTTTTGGACTTTGACTATTGCTCCAAATTATATAATCATTTGAAAAATTTTTGTATATTAAAACTCTAGAATAATAAGCATTCCAGAGTTTATCTTTAAGCTCTTCAATATTGTCTTTTCTATCTTCAAGATATATTTTTATCGTATCAACATCTTTTTCAAGTTCGTAAATACCACTATTTTGCTTACTTTCTTCCCATCCTTGCCTTTTTATAATTTGTTGAATATTCATAAAAACAAATTTATTATTTTATTTTATTTTTATTATAACATTTTTTAGAAATAGTCTCAACTTTAATTTTTTCCCTTAATTATCTCAATCTCTTCCTCTCCCAACCCATACAACTCAAAAACATTTTTATTAATCTCCCCATCAACTTTCTCAATTTCCTTCTTAATCCCATTCCACTTATCAGAATTTTCGGGGGTTGATTGGAGTTGTTTGTTGAGATTTAACATTTTATCTGCTAATTTTGCCAAATTGTTATATTTGGCTTTTTCTTTTTTGTCAGAAAAGTCTATTTTGTAAATTGGGATTTGAGAAGTGTATATTTTCTTGAATCTTAAAAATCCACCGCTTATATGAGCATTTTCAAATTTTTGGTGAAAATAGAAAGATATTAGTTTGGAATTTATAAGCGCCATCAAATAATACAAACTGTAATCCTTTTCTTTTGACTGTATGGAATAAAGTGTATTGACACTATAATATTTTTCTTTATCAAGAACTGCTTCGGGATATTTTGAAATGTCCCTCAATAAGATTTTCGGTTTTTCAAAATATTCTTTACCACAAAGATTAGCATATTCTTTCTTACTCTTATCAATCAAACCTTGATCATACCGAACATATTTGCCATTCCATTTAAACATATAACGATGGCAATCTTTACCAGCCAATAATTTTTTACAAGTTTCATCAATCTTTTTATCAACTATCAATTTATTCCTAATATTGCCTGTATGGATTGTCTCTTTAATTGTCGCAATCTCGCCTAGTTTTACAGACCTCTTCTCAACATCTTTCAAAAATTTTAACTCTTTCTTAATCACAAAGTTTTTAGTTTGACTGTTTTTAATATCGTCTTGATTTATCAAAACTTTATTATCACTAAAATCTAATTCATTGCTCGCTTTATATCCTTTTATAATATTTCCAGAATTGTTTTTTGTTTTCTGTAAAATAATAATATACGGATAAGTAGAAGCATCTTTGAAAACTTGAAGACTGGAAACATCAATAATAGAAACTATTTTGCAATTATCCAAAATAAATTCTCTTAGCTTTTTTCCATAATCAGCAATGGCATATTTATTGGAAGTAATAAATCCCAAAAAACCATTTTCCTTTAAAAGTTTTATTGATTGTTCAAAAAACAACTGGTAAATATCATATTGACCATGAGCAGAATAATACTTTTCATTAAATAAATTTTTATCTTTTTCATCTAAATCTCTATTTCTAACATACGGCGGGTTCCCAATAATCACATCAAACCCGCTTTCTGGATTCCCGTTTTCACGGGAATGACAGAAGAGAAATTCCTCTTCCCAATTAAACGGTTTTTTGTCGCGCCAGTTTTTGCCGAAATATTTTTTAAGCTCTTTTTCCGAACCGGAAATCAAGGAATTGCCCACACGGATATTGTCGGTTAAATTTGGAAGTTTGGCTTTTTGATCCAGCGCGCCGATGAGCAAATTGAGTTTCGCCAGCTCCACCGCTTGCGGGTCAAGGTCAACGCCGTAAATATTTCCTAAGAGAATTCCACTTTTGGTGTATTGGTCGCCGGGATTATTAAAGTCTTTGTATTTTTCATTGACCGTTTCCAGCGCTTTGATGAGAAAAGACCCGGAACCGCAGGCGGGGTCTAGAATTTTAATTTGTTTCAGATCGTTTATATTTTCAATTTCTTCCAGTTTCTTTCCCAAAGTGTTTTTGATAATATAATCCACGATAAAATTAGGCGTGTAATAAATCCCCTGCTCTTTCCTTTTCTTGCGAGATTTTATTTTTAAAGCCTTTTTATCTTTAGCAGGGATGGGTTTCAAACCCATCCCTACGCCTGCTTTAATCGGCTTTTGAGCAATATAGCCGAGATAGCTTTCATACACTCCGCCCAAAATATCCGCCGGAATTTCTTTGAAATTGTATTCGTAGACATCGTTTCCATAAAGCAACTCAATCGCTTTTTTTGTGGCGTCATCATATTCCTCCCAATCCTCGCAGGCATGCTTGGTAAAAAGGCTGGAATTATAAATGTCGTCCAATTCGCGGAATTTTTCCGTAAGCATTTGAAATAATTGCTTGTTATTGCTGCGGTCTTTGTCCCACTCGCGAATAATCGGTCTAAGGATCGGCGGTTCTAATTTTTTATCTTCCAAAACTCTGATAAACACAAGGCGGTCTATAATTCTTTGCACTCCTTCGTCCAGCGTCTCTTGGTCAATATTTTTATTCTTATCCCAATATTCTTTCCAGTTATTAAAACTTTTTGTCAGAATTTCTCTAGCTTGTTTTAAATCGCCAAAAAGTTTTTCATTCACAGTAAGGCTTTTGGATTTTTTACCATGTTTTTCCGCGTAAATATCAAGAGCGTTTTTTTCAAAACTTTCTCTGGAAAGAAGCCATAACCGTTCAAAGTCGCTGGTGTATTCGTCGTAAGGAATTTCAAACACCATTTTATCTCTCAAAGATTTTGATTTGGCATTGGCGTTAAAAACCTTAATGCCTTCAAAATCAGTCAGCATCGCCCAATTTATTCCCTTGTTCCATGAATAATTAATCGCTTGCCGCGCGTAGCTTTCAATATCCAAATCTGATTTCAATGATTTCGCTTCCAGAAAAAACTTTGGAATTCCATTGATCCGAAACGCCAGATCAACTCTGCCCCTGGAAATTGTTTCCTCAGTCGTAACTTCATTATCATTATTCGCGTTCCGCATATCCCACCCGAGAAAACCAAAAAGCGGCTCAATAAATTCAATGCGTGTTTGAGCCTCGTTATAAGATTTAACTTTTCCAGCTTTGGCAATTCTATTATATTTTTTAACCAATTCTGAAATGTTTTCTTTGGCTTTGTGTTTGTTCATAATTATTTTTTTATTAAAACCCTAAAAGAATTATTCAAAACCTACCTCCAGCTTACTCTTTTTTGCCGTAAAAATCAAGGTTGGATCAAAAAATAAAAATCAAAAAGCGGCGTTTTTACTACACCGCTTTTTTTGTTTCCAATTGTAGAGACGCGATGAATCGGCGTCTCTACAAACTCATCACATCAGGACCAGTCGTGTAAAGATTTAATTCTCCTTGATTGACTGTGTAGATTGCAGAATCAGATCCTCCGTGGGTTAGGAATTGTTCAGCGGTCATATTGATCCAGTGTTTGGACTGGTCGCCGTTAATTTCATAAACCTTGTCGGTTGGTCCGGGAGTGTTGTTTGGACCGGTGTTTACTCTTGCCCAGCCGGATAATGAATAGTTGGTCAGAGAATCAACCTGTTTCAGATTATTCCAATCAAGATGTTCGTAGTAGTTGAAGATCTCAAGAGAAACAATGTGTCGGATGTATTTGGTGTCTCCGACAACTTTGACGATGTAAACAGCGAAAGGATTATCTGAAGTCTCGCATTGGATAATATCGCCGTCTATGACTTCGGTGGTGGTTTCACCGCCTTCGCCTTCACTCGTTTGCGTTCCTAAGATTGCAAAATAAGTGAAGTGAGTTGTCGTGGCGGTAACAGTATTCGTAGCGGTATTAACCGCGCTGTCTGCCAAAGCAACCCACACGTTTGTTGTATCATCCCAATAGTGAATCTGCAACGATCCTTCGTTTAATCCGGCTATTTGCTCATTAGCATATTTAAAAGTAACAGTCACCGTTTTACTAAATGAACTTACGGCCGTCGTCCCCGCAACGGCGGTAAAGCTGTAGACATAATTTCCTGCCACGCTTTTACCGGATGAAACCGGACGAGAAGCGGTGATTGAAGTTTTGGTTTTTTGGAGAAACTGTTATAGTGGCGTTCTCTAACAAAGCGCCTGCCGGCAATACTACTTTCGCGCTACTGCCGTCAGAATTGGTTTTGCTAACTATTCCTCCCATAGAAGGAGTTGCCGCCACTTGTCCGGTAGCAGATGAAGGGACAGAAGAAACCGCTCCTCCGCCTCCTCCGCCAGAAGCGGCGCAACTGTTGCCGCTTACGGCATAACCGGAGTCGCAAGTGATAGAACAATCAGCGGCTACTGTTCCATTAGAAACTGCCGAGGTAGAACATATCTGTAAAGCGGATGAATACGCTGATTCTAAATTATCATCGTCGCCAGCGGTTACTTTATAATAATAAGAAGTGAATGCGGTAGTTGTAGAGTCTGTGTAAGTTTCAGTTCCGGCTGTAATAGCGGACGCGCTAATTTGAGAATAAGTCGTACCGTCCGTGGAACGATAAACCGCGTAGCCAAATAGATCCGTAATAGGAGTAGCGTCCGCGTTTGTAGTTACCGCGTCCCAGGTCAAAGCGACCGAAGTTCCACTACCCGCGCTTTGCGCCACATTTGCCGGCGCGCTTGGCTTCACGCCGTCCGGAGAAGTTCCAAGAGCAAAAACGGAAAAGTGATTTGTGGACGCCTTGAATACTAATTTGTAATCGTCATAATCCACGCCGCCGCCGGTAAATGTCAGCGGAACGGCTAAAGCGTCGTCAATAAATTTTTCAAATCCGGTTTGAGTGGTTGTGCCATTATACATTGTCCATTCTTTATCAGTCGTTTTCTTATGATAGGCGGTTTTAGTAGTCGGCAGACTTACCCACTCATTCAAAGTGTCGTCCCAATAGCCCATCTTCATAGTTTTCAGTTTAGAGAAATCCTTAATTCCTCCAGCCACCTCTTCTGCGTCAACATCAGCTTTATACAATACCATCTCCATGTCCACATAATTATCAAGATTAGTTATCGGCTGTCCTGAATTGTCGGCGGTGGTAACATTCTTTCCCTTGCCGGCAAAAGGTTTATGAGAATTAGTCGCGGAAACAGCGGCTGTTTCCGCAGAGCTTACATTACCGCTGGAATTTGAACTTCCTAAAGCGTTTGGCGGCACAGTTATTTTCAAACCCGTGCCGGACGCTTTGCCAGTAACAATGTCTTGCGCCGTATCGTCAATTACCCCGCCAGAGGCCGGCGTCATCGGCGAAGATTTGGTTTTATTAGTCCAGTTGGAATCAACCGTTAATTTAATATTTTTGCCTGTCGGATTGCTGCTTGAATCAATAACTGTCGGGATATCATTCTCGGAATATTGAAGTTCCAAATATCCGCTAGCCGCGCCGTATACTTTCCAATTGCCGCTCGTTACGCCAAGTGAATAAGCGCCCGTTCCGTCAACCGGAGCATGCGATTTAGCGCCGCTGCTATCCTCGGCGTAAACCCAGCCATTTTGAATTTCTTCTCCGGAATTATAGACGCCGTTGCCGTTAGTATCAACGAACAGCTTACCGGAAATAGTATTGCTCTGGGCTGTTAAGCTAAAATTAATAGTAGCGTCAATAGTTCCAGCATTAGATACAGGTTCGCCAGAAATGTATTCCGGTTTATCAGCGCCAACCATATAGTTGCCTGACGATAAAATAGGAACAGTCAGAGAATAGGCGCCGGTAGTCGCGTTGGCCTGTTCGCCGGTATGGAATCCTGTTTCGGGATTTCCTACCCAAACCCAAGCATCTTGCTGTCCGGACGATGGTCCGCTGACAACGCCGGAAATAGTAATCGCCGCGCTAGTGTCATCCAAATCAGGCAAAGCAAATTGAATAGTATCCTCAGTTCCATCAATAGTAATGCATCCCTTTGTTCCGTCAAAAGCGGGGCTGGTAGATTTCGGAACAAAATTGCCCGTTCCCGGCACATCAACAAAGAAGAAATAATCGCCATCTTCTAATTTTATTTCTTGATCGCTGCCAGAAATATCATTAACCCTGATTGACCGATGATAGCCTGTCGGAATAGCCACGCCTCCGCTAATAGCAACTTCGTCAATTTTGATAAACGCTTCTTTGTTTGAATAATCCTCTTTATTATCAAATTGAACGGTTGCTGTTTTTAAAGCTAACGCTGCTATCGTAATATCCGCTCCCGTCACATTGCCAGATACTGAAAGATTGGCGGGACTGCCAGACACTCCGTCTGTAAGCAATTCAACCTCGCCATATTCCGGTGTCCAAATATCCACGCGATAAGTTCCGGCCGGCGCGGAAATTGTGTACACGCCAACAGAATCGGTCATACCACTATATTCGCGTCCTAAATAATTTCCATTAGCGTCATACGACACGGCTCTGATCGGCATAAAGGCTTGCTTGCTTCCATTGATTGTTACCTCTCCTTTAATTGTGTACCAAGTCACATCCGCGGAAGGACTGAGATTAATCCCCGCTTGCGAAGCGCCGCTGATCGCAATTGCTGAACCGTATTCCATCCAGCCGACTCCCGGCGCGTCCGCTTCCACTGTCCAATTGCCATTATCAACATATAAAATATAATTTCCGGCAGCGTCCGTCATCGTGTCCGCATGCGCCCAGCCGTCTGATTGGTAAGCCCAGACCGGCGCGTAAGGCACCGCCTGAGAACTGGCATTAGACACTTGTCCGGAAATTGTGTAAGACGGTTTTTGCATCACGATAATTAATCCCGTCACATTGCTCTGAACATCCTGAACTATTTCCTGCGAACTTGGAAGACCCGGCATAAAAGCGCCGATTTTATATATTCCCAAAACTGGAACTTTCAAAGTGAACGAACCGTCGCTGGCGGTTTTAGTATGCGCGCCGCCAAACCCGCCCACCGGTTGATAAGCGAATACTTCGGCGTTAGCAATAGCATTGTTTGAACCGTCTTTGACATATCCCGCCACGGTCGTGCTTGCTTGAGTTCCTAAATTAATTGTTAATGTAGCGCCAACAGAAGACGCTGTTCCGCCACTGGAAATTTTAACATTGGTCGGCATCGGCGGCATCCAGTCCGGCATTGGCGGAGGACCCGCCATCGGACCGGTCGGCATCGCCGGACCAACTCCAACCATCCAGTCGCCGTCCGGCAAATATAAATTGTAAGTCACACCGGCTGTATTGCCGGGCGTTACTGTTTTTACGCGAAAACCGGTCGGCGATCCGGCAAATATATCTACACTGTCATTTACGACGCCAGTGGTAAAATCACCAACCAATGTTACCGCTAAAGTATAAACACTGCCGGAATTTTCCGCCACTAGAGCGGTATCTTTGGTTTCCGTAGCGCCGCCGCTTATCCAAATAGATTCCGGCATTGGATTACCGAAATAGGAGCCGGCGCCGATTGCAATTGACGGATCGGTAAATAAGAAATATTCTCCGTCCGGCAAATTGCCGAAACTGTAAGTACCGTCCGCGGTGGCGTCGCCCGTACCGGTAATTGCCACATCTTGCTGCATCGGACCGGTCATCGGAGAACCTAAAAATACTTGAATCGTGCCATCATGTCCGGAAGCCACGCCATGAACCGAACCGGAAATAGTATTAGTGCCGCCGCCCGTAATAAAGAAGGGCATTGAATACAACGCTTCCAGTAAAATCCCGGCGGAAGTTTTTGTTTTTATTTCCACTTGATAGCCATTCGTTTCAAATCCTTTTGGAACACTGGTATTTTGAATGTTATCTAAATCAATAGCCAGAAAATCATTCGCGGGAACAGCGGAGCTTAATTTAATAACTACCGTTCGCTCGCCAATAACGCCCAAGCCGTCGTTATTTACGCCGTTACTCGTAGTGCCAGTCGGATCAGTGCCGGCAAAAGTTATCGTGCCGGTATTGCCGCCGTTAAAATCATCGTTCATCGGGCTTTGCGCGTCTTTAACCACGGAAGTTACATTAAATCCAGTGGGAAATTTCAATTCAATTATTCCATCGGCTGGAATAGCCGTCGCGATTGGAATGTCAATAAAATATTTAGTGGTAGCGCTGACCATATTGCTCATCGGCCAAACGCCAATCGGTTTCATTCCCATATCAAACATATCAAAATCTTCCATCCCCATATCATCCATCGTAAACATTCCCCCTCCGCCGAAAAACAAACTGGCGTCCATAATATAGCCGGTTCTGACATTGGCGGTATTATCCATAATATTACCGGCAATATCGGTAACGCCTGTTGAAACGGTTATTTGGAATTCCTGACCGGGAGTCAAAGTCAAACCGTCTATCATCACTTCATTATAATCCGGTTGGTAGCGGATGTTGGCGCCCGTCAAACTTACCGCCGTCACATCACCCCAAGCCGTGCCACTATCGCTTCTTGTTTTTAAAGTATAATATGATTTATTTTCCGCCGTGGTTGAATTTAACGGTTCGTTAAATTCAACAAATAAACCATAGTTATCGCCCTCGGAAAAAACCACCTGCGGTTTTGTTTCATCCGCGGCGCCAGTTGTGAATGTTTTACTAACCGCCGTAATGGCTGTCCCAGTCACGCTTTTCACGCTGGTTGAAATAGCAAAAGTGTGCGATGTGGCGGCGGATAATATAGCGTTTGGAATAAAACGGATCATATTGCCCTGCGCGTCGTAACTAACGCTGCCAGTTACCGCGCCAGCATTTAATTGAACATTATCCGTCGTAACTGTTGTCGGATCAAGCGAATTATCAAAAGTGGCTGTGATCACCGTTCCCGTTGGAACACCGGTAATGCTGCCACCGCTTAAATATTGATCTAAATTTGAACCGATATAATTGGCAGTAACAGTTGTCCCTGAAGCAGCCGTATAAAAATCATAAGAATATGGTCCGGCACTACCGTCCGGCAACGGCATTCCCGACAAAGCCTGTCCATTAGAATCTTTTACATCTCTGGTCACATAAACCCGATACTGGCTGCTGGCGGCTAAAGCAAAACCTTGAATAGTCGCCACCCCGCTAGTCCCCGAAGTCGGACTGACTGTTGTGCCGCTTACTACTCCAGTTCCAATTTTTTCTAAATAAATATTGCTAGTAGTAAAAGTGGTCGCGTCCATATTGTCGCGGTCAAAATTAATCGTGATGGAAGTGATGCTCGGAGAGACCTGCTGCATTCCCTCAGTTGGATAACCGGCAAAAGCCATTGGCGGATAAATCCCGCCCTGCATTTCCGTATCGCCGGTAGTAACAATAAATGAATAAACCGGATCAGTAAAAGTTAAAGCACTCTGTTCTCCTTCAAGAGTCATGGTTGCCGCGCCGCTATCGGCGCCAGTAACACCGGAAAGATCCACAGAGATAGTATACTCGGTGCTCAAAGCTAATCCGTCTAAAGCCATAAACGAAACACGGTACATAGTATTAGTTCCCCAAGTTTCTTCAAAATAATGCCACTCCCCGCTTACCGACGGCGAGATGCTAAAAGGATTGCTCTCGGTATTTAAATTATCAATTACTGTAGAATTTAAAGCGGCGTTGAACATAAAGTCCAGCGGCGCCATTGTTGGAAAATCAGTCTGTCCGTTCGGCGGTCCATATCCAACCAGAACAGTTCCGGCAGCATGAGTTACCGGAACAGACACCATCAATGACGCGCCCAGCGTCCACATGATCATCGTCACCATTAAAAAAGACGCCATTATTTTCTGAGCGCTTTTTTTGATTTTCCTTTTTAAATTTTTCATTTTTGTTTTCCTTCTTTGTTTCGTGTAATATGTAACACGAAATAATTAAAAACAGTTCTATAAAATTTATAAAACTGTTTGTCTGTTAAAATTATTATTTAAAATTATTGAAACGAAATTGATTGCCAATAAAAAAACCGCGCCAAAAACCGCGTCCGAATAAAACATTTCTTTTTTATAAAATTTTATTTTGTTTTTTATATTTATCATTCCCTCTATTATTTGTTTACTCCTTAATTTTATTTTATTTAATTTTATTTTTTGTGTTCCCCTTTTCTTTAATTATTCTCCTCTTGAGAAAGGCTAGGGGGTGGGTTAAATAAAATAAAAAAGGTGAAATTCAGAAATTAACTTTTTAAAAATCGTCCTCTTCACAAAAAAGAGAACGATCTCTATGTTAACTTCCAAATATCACCCTTGTTACAGAGACCTTTTTATTTAACGCCATCAATATAGCATATCTAAAGAATTTGTCAAGAGCAAGGCTGTGGATAACTAAGTCTAGCCAAAAGTTAAAAGTCCATAAAGTTAAAAGTTTAGACTTTGCAAACTTTCGACTTTATGGACTTTATGGACTTTACGACTCTATCTCAACTCCCATCTGCCGTGCCGTGCCGGCGATAATTTTCATCGCCCCTTCAATATTATTCGCGTTAAGATCCGGCATTTTAATTTCCGCGATTTCCTGAAGCTGTTTTTTGGTAATTTTTCCCACTTTGTCTTTCTGCGGTTCTTTGGATCCTTTTTTAATTCCCGCCGCTTTTTTTATAAGTTCGGCTGCCGGCGGGGTCTTTAAAATAAAATCGTAAGATTTGTCTTCATAAACACTAATGACCACCGGGATAATATCCCCGCCCTTGTCTTTTGTGTCGTTATTGAACCGAGTACAAAATTCCTGAATGTTAATTCCCGCCTGCCCTAACGCCGGCCCTATCGGCGGCGCCGGATTGGCCTTTCCAGCCGGAATTTGAAGTTTGATAGTTGTCGTTATTTTCTTTGCCATAATTTTATTTTATTATTCTAAAATTTTATAAATTTTATCCGAATTTGATATTTTCCCCTCCTTAGCAAGGAGGGGGTAGGGGTGGTTTATAAATAAAGATTCAACCTCCCCTTAGTCCCCTCCTTCGCAAGGAGGGGAAATGTGTGTTTAAATTTTCTTAATCTGCAAGAAATCCAGTTCCACCGGTGTTTCGCGGCCGAACATAGAAACTAAAACTTTTATTTTTCCTTTCTCTTCGTCAATCGCGCTGATCTTGCCATCAAAATCTTTAAACGGTCCGTCAATAATTTTAACCGACTCGCCCACCGCCACATCAATTTTATATTTTGGCTCCTTAACACCCATCCTCTTTTTCAAAGTATTAATTTCTTCTTCCGAGATCGACGTCGGTGTTACTCCCGAGCCAATGAAGCCCGTCACATTAGGAGTGTTGCGGACAACATACCATGAATCGTCGGCAACGATCATTTCCACCAAAACATATCCCGGAAAAATTCTTTCTTCAACTGTTTTTCTTTTTCCGTTTTTAATTTTAATTTTGGTTTCTTTGGGAACCAGGACGTCAAAAATCTTGTCCTCCATTCCCATGGATTCAATTCTCTGTTTCAGGTTCCGAGCAACATTATCTTCGTATCCCGAATAGGTATGAAGGACATACCACTTTTTTTTGAGATCAGTTATTTGTTTAGGCATAAATTATTTAAATTGCTAAATTGTTATATTGCTGTATTGCCAAATAATAAAAACTCTTAACAATGTAACAATTTTAACATTATTTATTGACAAACTCTTTTACTAGAAAAGAAAATAGAAAATCAACTCCGCCGAGAAAAGCAGCCGTAACCAGGCTTATAAAAATAACGATGAAAGAATCTTTGATTGTCTGCTGCCGGCTGGGCCAGGTTACTTTGGTTAACTCTACTTTTACTTCCGATAAAAACCGGATTATTTTTTTAATGATGTTCATATTTGATTTTTAATTTTATTGTTTTTAATGTTTTTAAAACAGCCCTCGCAGGCTATTTTGATGATTTTAATTGTATCTTCATGATACATCCTCTTCTAAAAAATGTCAACAGCAGGTCTTGACCGGCGCGAGACAACACCAATGCCCGGAACTAAATTTTCTAAATTACGGATTTCAAAAACGCGCCAATTCCAAACTTGTCAAATTCTTTATGAGCGTAAAACAGATGTTTTATTTTTATTTTATTTGCGGTAGCTTCCTCAATGATCTCATCGACTATATCGCCGGCTTTTAACATTTTGCTTTTGCATTTTGGGCAGGATCTCATATACGAAGAAATGTAATGGCATTCCGGACAAGTGTACCCCGACTCCTTATAATTCTTCCCTACGATAAACGCGTCAACATTGTGAAGATAAAAATTTTCCAAGACAGAATTAATTCCGATCGTAGCAGACCTTTTCTCTTTGTTCGATCTGTTAAATAAATTTTCAACTGTTTCCGCTTCAACTTTTTTCTCATACTCATCTATGATCTTTTTGCTTTTCTCTTTTATGCGATTAAGATCATAACCCGGCACAATATGATAAGAACCAACTAGTTTTTCTCTTGATTTTGCGCCCAAAATCTTTGTGAATTTTTCCACTAATTCCCTGTGCGCCCCTATTACCAAATGGCTGCATCCGTTTTTTTTGTATCTGAAATAATCTTCCGTTTCCCCGGCCACTCTTTTCAAATGCCTGTGCAAATGATCACGGATATGCCCTTGGATCTTTGTTTCTCTCAAACCTTTCCACTCAGCGCGAGCCGCGTTGATTCTTTGTGGAACATCGTCAAGCAAAATTTCCGAAATTTCCTCAATCTCGCCAAGAAAAATGCTGAAAAATCTTGCCTTGTCTCTCTCTAAAACAACAACCACATACCGCGGGTACTTTTCCAATACCCTTACCAGAGGATGAATGTATGGATCCGGTTCAACAATAAATCTTGAAGGGATATAAACCGGAACATGATAGGCCTTATTCATTCTTCGCGTGTCGCGAAATAAGACAATGCTCCCGGTTTTGTCAGGCAGTTTTAAAGATCTTATTTCATTTTTCATCTCACTGGATATTTCTTTTATTCTTTTCTTTTCTTTTTTAGAATAGACTTTTTCTTCTTCAATTTCCTTAAGAGCGTTTGATATAACGGAATTTGCCTCTGCTACAAAATTGCGTCTCGCTTTAATGCCGAGATACAAGCTAAAAGCGGTGCTCTTCACATTTTTTTCTTGAGACAGCTCTTCAATATCTTTTTTTGTTAAAGCTTTGATTGGAATGTTTTTTGCCATATTTTTGGTTTATAGTTTTATAATAATTAAATCTTTTTCCTTTATCTTTAGGACTTCCTCACTTTTTGTCATTCCGACCGGAGTGACCCTGAGGCGATAGCCGAAGGAGAGCGGAGTGGAGGAATCTGTAAATACAAGATACTTGTTTTTAAGTAAAAACAATTGAAACACACACTTTATCCGCTGACAGATCCTTCGACTCCTATCGTCGCTCAGGATGACAGGTTAAAGTGAGAAAATCTTAATCTTATTATTTTAATTATACTTCATAATCACCAAAAAGAAAAGCGCAAATCAGAAATATATTTTCTTTGCTTAAAGCTTTTAAAAAAGTTATAATGAGATTATGAAAAAATTCAAAACAAAATCGCTCAATAAAAAAATATCGTTCCGAACGGCTTTTAATGTTCTCGCTGTTTTAATTATTTTGGCCGCCGGGGCAATTTTAGATTCTTATTATCAAAATAAGGTCTGGGCGGGAGTTTCCGTCGGCGGTCAGGATTTAAACGGACTGACAAAAGATCAGGCGCTGGAAAAAATTAATTCGGAAATCAACAACAAGTACGGCGACGGCGCGCTGTTAACTTATCAGGACAAAGTTTACCGAACCAAACTGGACGAACTGGGCATAGAAATTAAAACGGAGAATTCCGTTGAAAAAGCTTTTTTGATCGGCCATCAGGAAAATTTATTTGAAAGAATAAAAGAAAGATGGCTGACGCTTAACAATAAAAAAAACATTCCTCTTTCTTTTTCTTTTGACGAGAATAAATTGGAAAATTATCTTAAAAATAATTTAGCTGAATTAGAAATTCAACCGATTAACGCCGGCTTTGATTTTATTGATGACGACTTTAAACTCACTGATTCAAAAGAAGGAATTTTAATCAACCGAGAAAAACTAAAGGATAATTTTAGAAAAAATATTTCCGAGCTTAAAAATGAGATCATTATTTTAAATCTTGAAACGGTAAAACCGGAAGCGGAAAGTTTTGAAACTGATGAAGCTTGCCGCCAGGCTAAAAATTTAATCAGCACGGAAATAAATTTAAAATACAACAGCGAAGGCTGGCCTCTGGGAAAAGAAGAGTTGATTTCCTGGATAAAATTTGTCCCGGTTGAAGACATTAATAATCCAGGCAATAAAGTTCTGGGCATTCAGGCGGACAAAGAAAAAATAAAAGATTATCTTAGTTCCCTTGCTCCTCAAATAAACAGTGAACCGATCAACGCCGAACTGACCATCAAAAACGGCCGAGTGGAGATTTTCGCCCTCAGCCGGGAGGGGGTCGCCTTAACGATTGGCGAAAGCGTTGAAGAAATTGAAAGAGAAATTTTTAGCTACCAAAATTATTTAGACAAAGATAAAAATCTGGAAAAGGTGGAAATTGAATTAGCGGTTAATAAAACTCAGCCGGAAATTACCACAGAGAGTATTGACAATTTAGGCATTACCGCTCTACTTGGAATAGGAGAATCTAATTTTTACGGCTCGCCAAAAAACCGGCGGCATAATATTGCCGTCGGCGCCAGCAAATTCAATGGAGTTTTAGTCGGACCCGACGAAGAATTTTCTTTCAATAAAATTCTGGGCAAAGTCGGACCGCAAGCCGGTTATCTGCCGGAACTGGTTATCAAAAAAAATAAAACCGTCCCCGAATATGGCGGCGGACTGTGCCAGGTTTCCACCACCACTTTCCGCGCCGCCCTTAACAGCGGCCTGAAGATCACCGAGCGGCGGCCTCACGCCTATCCCGTCAGATACTACGATCCGCAAGGCACCGACGCCACTATTTATCCTCCCCATCCGGATCTGCGTTTTATCAACGACACCCCTTCTTTCCTTCTTATTCAAACCAAAATAAAAGGCAATGTTTTAACTTTTGAATTTTATGGTTCCGACGACGGACGGGAAGTTAAGATCGACGGTCCTTATATTTACGACAGAAAAAGCGACGGTTCTATGAAAGCGACTCTCCACCAGGAAATCTACCGCGACGGAGAACTGGAGAGAAAAGATACTTTTTACAGCCGCTATCAATCGCCATTGCTGTTTCCGCATTAATTTTAATTGCCAATCATCTTATTTCTTAAATTACAAGACAATTAAATTATTCATTAAATCTAAAACAGTTTTTAAGCACTAAATTCAAAATTCCAAATTACAAATAAATTACAATGACCGAAATTCAAAATTCAAAACAGTTTAGAATTTTGAATATTTGGATTTTGGATTTGTTTGGAATTTTGAATTTGTAATTTTTTAACAAGTATAACATTTTATGTTTTATTTATGTTTTATATTTCAAAATAATCCATTGCTTTTCATTTTACTCACCTCCTCGCTACCACCACTCCCCAAACATTCTTCGCCCCGGCTCGTTTGACCGCTAAAGCGCATTCATTTAAAGTCGCCAGCGTTGTGCAAACATCGTCAACTATGATGATGTTTTTATTTTTTAATAATCCCGTAGGGATGGGTTTCAAACCCATCCTTACAACTTTAAAAGCGCCTTTGATATTTTTTCTCCTCTCTTCCATTGATCTGATTTTCGTTTGCGGCGTAGTGTTTCGCCAACGAATTAACAAATTATTATAAACTTTCAAGCCGGACTTCGCGGCGATTTGCTTGGCCAACAACTCCGACTGATTGAATCCCCGCCAATTAAATCTTCGTCGATGAAGCGGAACCGGAACAATAATTGTCTGAAAAGATTTAGCGCTCTTGAAAGAATCTGTGTTTTCTAAATCCTCTTCTAAATTTTGGACCGAACGAGTAAATAAAAAATCCTGAAAATCGCCAAATTCCTCCTGCTCTAAAACACTTTTTAAAATTATCTTGCCAAGAGGATAAGATAAGTCCCTGACAAAATTAAATTTGAATTTATGGATAGTCTGAGCTAAAAGTTTATCACTGTATTCCGAAGCGACCCACAGCCCATCCAATCCGGTTTTCTTTCGGCAATACCAGCAGGTTTTCCCGCCTTCAGAAGCTTTCTCGCAAACCGGACAAACCTGTTCTTTTCTAATAATTATTTTACTCAGACAATCATCGCAAACCCACCTCTCCTTTGGTTCCCTATCTTCAAACTCTTTCCCGCAGCCAAGACATTTGATAGGAAAAAGAATGTCTAAGATGAAATTGTTAAGAGAAGTAATGAGTTTCATAATAAATAAAGCCTAGTGATTTTGACCAATTATTACATTTTCGGGAGGGGAATAATCGATAGAAATTACCAGACTCTAAACAATATTGTAAAATGTAACAATAACGGGGTGGACTCGGGGGGATTTGAACCCCCGGCCTCCTCCATGCCATGGAGGCGCGCTACCAACTGCGCCACGAGCCCGGGTCGTGTAACGTATAGCGTATAACGTGTAACACAAAACATTGATGGAATTTACGTTATACGTTATACGTTATACGAATTGTGCCCCGAGTAGGAATCGAACCTACATCATCGCGTTAGGAGTGCGGTGCTCTATCCGTTGAGCTATCAGGGCAAGTCATTTAATATCTTAACATTTTAACATTTAAACATTCAATTACTGTATTACCAAGAACTGCTTCTATCACCCAACAATATAACAATATAACAATTTTATTTCTACAACCTCCCCCCTGCCCCCTCCTTACTAAGGAGGGGATTTATTCTAAGCCCTATTCTTAATCCTTTTAAATTCTTCATCAATATGCTCCTGAATTTTATCTATGATTTTTTTGTTTTCCGGTTTTAATAAATGCTTAAATCTTTTTTGAGATTTTATCCATTCAAAAATAGGCGTCCTTTCTTTCGGTTCATAATTTAAAGTAAACTTTCCATTATCAACTTCATAGAGCGGCCAGAAATTCGTTTCCACCGACAGTTTCGCTATTTGAACTGTCAGAGAAGAATCAAATCCCCAACTCCGCTGACAAGGACTAATTATATTGATAAATGAAGGTCCGTCAACCTCTATTGCCCGTTGAACTTTCCCGGATAGATCCGCCCAATGAGAAATGGAAGCTTGAGCAACATAATTAATGTGATGAGCTTCAACGATAGCGGTTAGATCCTTCCGCCATTCTTCTTTGCCCTGCTTGACTTTTCCCGCCGGCGAAGTGGTGGTTGCGGATCCCAGAGGCGTGGCTCCCGAACGCTGATTGCCGGTGTTCATATAGGCCTCGTTGTCGTAGCAGATGTATAAAAATTTATGCCCTCGTTCCAAAGCTCCGGACAAACTCTGCAGTCCGATGTCATAGCTTCCTCCGTCGCCGCCGAAAACAATAAATTTTATATTTTCGGGCAGTTTTCTCGCCCACTCGGGACGCTCGCTCGGCTTCTTTTTTAAAATGATATTGTAAGCCTCAATAATCCCGCTGGCGGTAGCAGACGCGTTTTCAAAAGCGTTATGCATCCAGGGAATTTTCCAGGCGGTGTAAGGATAAATAGTCGTCGCCACTTCCAAACAGCTAGTGGCGTTGATAACGACAACAGGATCTTTAATGGAAGCTAAAGCTAATTTAGCGATAATCGGCTCAGCGCACCCGGCGCATAACCGATGTCCGGAAGTAATTTTCTCCGGCTGTTTGGCAATTTCTTTAAGATTCATAATGATTAGTTTATTTATTTTTTAGCTACTTTACCATAATAGCATGTTATCACTTTTTTTCAATAAGTGTGAAAGAATTATGAATAACGAATCAAGAATTACGAATAGAAAATTCCTAACTCCATTGGATTACGAAACTTAAATTTTACCGTCATTGCGAGCGAAGTGGAGCGATAGCGGAACAAAGCGCGGCAATCCCGTGCCATAAATCAAAGAATTAAATGACGGGATTGCCGCGTCGCTTTCTCGCGAACTGCGTTCGCTTGAGCTCCTCGCAATGACAGTTTGTAATTCAAAATGATTCTTAATTCGTGATTCTTAATTCATTATCCCATCTTTTACCAGCATCTGTCATAAACCACCGCGTTTTTAATATGATTGAGGCTCGCTCGTCTGGTTTCCCAATCCAGCCATATGGCAATGATATCGATCTGCCAGTCCGTTTTGCCGGAATAATGATTTTCAAAAAGATATGATCGGGCGGTTCTAATTATTTTCCTTTGTTTGGAAAAATTAACCGCTTCCTCCGGCAGCCCGCACTCCCAGTTTTTATTTTTGCTTCTTGTTTTAACTTCAATAAAAATAATGATCTTATTTTTTTTGGCGATCAGATCAATTTCTCCGCATTTTTTTTGATAATTGCGAGCAACAATTTCATAACCTTGTTTTTCTAAATATTCACAGGCTAATCTTTCCCCCAAATTGCCTAACTCCCGACGAAAAGTAATCATAAGATCATTTTAACATTTTAACATACTAACAAAATAATATTTAAAATCCTTTCTTATTTATATATGTTAAGATGTTAAAATGTTAAGATGTTAGTATGTTAATATGACACAGTTTGACAAACAAGCTAAAATAATTTACTCTATTAAAGTGAATAAAAAACGAAATATAAATTTAGTCACAAACCCATCGCGGGGTAGAGCAGCGGCAGCTCGCGAGGCCCATAACCTCGAGGACGCAGGTTCGAATCCTGCCCCCGCAACAGATATCTTAGAACTTAAAGCTTGGAACTTGGAACTTGGAACTTGGAACTTAAAACCTAAAGCTTGGAAATTGGAACTTAAAATTTATATTACAAATGTATAAGTTCCAAGTTATGAGTTATAAGTTATAAGTTCCAAGAAAAGGCAGGGTAGCTCAGTTGGTTAGAGCGCGGGACTCATAAGCCCGAGGTTGCGGGTTCGACCCCCGCCCCTGCTACACGTATAACGTATGGCGTATAACGCAAAATTTTGACATGTTTTCGTTACACGTTACACGTTATGCGTTACACGATTTTGGGGGCGTAGCTCAGTTGGTTAGAGCGTCTGCTTGTCACGCAGAAGGTCGCCGGTCCGAGTCCGGTCGTCCCCGCCATTCTTAAAACCGCTTATTATGAAGCGGTTTTTTTATAAATTAAAATTTTTAAAAATCTCTTCTCCAAATAAATAAAATGAAAACATAAAAACATTATTACCATAACAATTCTACCGCCCTGGCAGTATTTTTATACACGCCAATAATTCTTATATTCAACGGAGAAGGCGCAATTCTGGTAATGTTGAAAGACCCGTCACTGTCACCGTCCCCGTCAAAATCAACATTCATATCAGCCAATAATAATGGATTACTCGCAAGATTCTCGGTAGGATCTATTGTGCCCGCCACTCTGTTTTCATATAAAAGTCTTTCCGTTCCAGCATCAGCTAAATAATAGGCCTGCATAGATCGATACGCGTTTCTTGTTATTTTTGTTTGTTTCAGCGTTGTATTAACTAAAGATAAACCGACAAACAATAACAAAGACGTTACAATCAGCGCGATCGCCAAAGCGGCCTGCCCGTTTTGATCCTCTATGCCTTTTGAAATTTTATTTATCATATACTATATTATTTAGAGGTTGCTCATTTTCTTATAACTCCCCTCTCGGGAGGGGGTTGGGGGTGGGTTATTAAGAAATTGAAAAATTAACGGACTAACGGATTAACGGATTGAATTCGTTAATTCGTTAATTCGTTAATAAATAATCTATTTATAAAACCCACCCCTAGCCCCTCCCAAGAGGGGAATAAAAAGTTTTAATTATTAATATATTCTCATAGCAATACTGTTTTGCAATATAAGCTCAGTGCCATATCTGCTTGTTGATTTTATTTTCATACTTACAGTAATGATGGGTTGTGTTTGGCTGAAAGTTTCAGATGTATAAAACACTAAATCCTCTATTATTACACTGGGTGAATTTATCCTTTCTTCATATGTCACAGAATCACAATCAACAGAAATAAAATCCGGAGGAGGAGTAGAATTGGCAGTCATACATACTTCTCGTGACAAAAAATTTCCAGTGGCATTACAAGCTCCACTTGCGTCAGATCTGCAATACCTCACTAAATCTCCATTATAATTTGTAAATTCTATACTGGAATTATTATTGTTTTGCTGGCCGATATCATTACCATCGCTATCTTGATTATCGTCATCGGTTGAACTTGTCTCAGTTGCCATTCTCAACTCTCTGGAAATGGTTTCCATTAAATAACTTCCTTCCCTTTGAACTTCATAAAGTTCTATGGTTTTTCTTTGCGATCCGCTGCCGCTTACAAAAACCCCCACAGCCGTAGAAATTACCAACGCAAATATCCCAAGAGCAACCAGCACTTCAATTATCGTAAGACCATTATTATTTTTAAAATCATTGCTCCTCATAAAAAATAAATATTCTAATACTAAATTTTTTGAATTATAAAACTCAAAATTTTACCGTCATTGCAAGCGAAGTGGAGTCCCGTTCCAAAATTTATAATGCAGTATGGCAATAATAAATGATACAAAGTAATTAAAATATTATATACCAATAAGTAATCTTGTAAATTTTGGAATGGGACGGAACGGAGCGCGGCAATCCCGTGCCATGAATCATAAAACTTCGAGATATTGTCACGAGATTGCCACGGCTATCGCCTCGCAATGACGGTGTATAACAACGGGATTGCCACGTCGCCTTCTCGCGAACTGCGTTCGTTCGGGCTCCTCGCAATGACGGTTCGTAATTCAAAATTACACCTTAATACCATCCATCATACAAATATGCCGTCACTTCAACAATCTGAGTTCCATTTAAAGAAATGTGGGAAGTTATTTCCATACAATCCGTAACACCAAGACACCCCGTGATAGCGCCGCCGGAATTTTCATTTATCGTTAAATATCTTTCAAAATTAGTTTCGACCCAACCATCCGCGGCCACTGGAGAAGTTTTGCATTGGACATAAGAGCTATTAGACAAATAAACTTTTTTTCTATTTACATTACTGGTTTCAATCTCCCATCCCTTTCTTATGTCAGTTTTATCAACAAGACCGACTATGACATCCCCTTCGGAAACCTGAAACATCCAATCTCTGTTATTGAACCAATTATTATCCCTTGTTTGCCTGATAATCTCAATTGATTCGTTGGCAAGATAAATAGCAATCAGTTTATTTTTACTGTTAATTTCAGTTCTGACATTATGAATAAAAAGCGACAGTATGGAAATAAGACCAACAGTAATGATTCCAATCGCAAAAACAACTTCTATTAAACTAAAGCCGTTTTTCTTTGAACTTTTCTGTTTCGCAAAAAATGAGATTTTCATTAAATTATTTTATCAATCTAGAACTGCTCGCTTCAATAATTTTAGTAAGACCATCAGAATTTTCAATTTTAATCTCCAGTTTTATAAAGCTTCCACTTATTTTATTTTCCTTATCCATAAACACTTCTCCATAAGGCGGCACAAAAACCAAATCAACAGTTTTATCAGCCTCCTCCGTATTATTTATTTTCAAAGATGTAATATTAGTATTTCTAGGAAGCTCGATCTCTTCAAATTTTTCATCACCGCTGTCATATTCTTTATCACCATCCTTATCAGCAAAAATAATATATTTATTATTTGAACCCGCAGCGCTTGAAAAATTAATTCCATATCCGCCGACAGAAAAAGATCCGTTATCCATCAAGATGTTATAGGAATAACTTTGCGCCATTCTTATATCATTCGCAATTTGCTCTTCGCCCAAAAGCAACGCTTTGTAATCGCGTTGCTGGCTATATTGAGAAACAACCACAACAGACATTATTCCCGCAATAGCCATAACTAAAATTAATTCAATAAGAGTAAAACCCTTGTCTTGGAACTTGGAGCTTGGAGCTTGGAACATAGAGCTTGGAATTTAGAACATAGAGCTTGGAATTTACATTATAAATGTATAAGTTATAAGTTCCAAGTTTAAATCATTGAAGTCATTTGATATATGGGCAATAAAATAGCGGCGACAAGAATGCCAACTCCGGCGCCAAGAACAAATATTAAAATCGGTTCTATGAGAGCCATCAGCCCGTCAACCGCTATGTCAACTTCTTTAGTGTAAAAATCAGCGACATCTTTTAAAACCATATCAAGTTTTCCGGATTTTTCTCCAACCTTTATCATTCTTGGCACAAGCGGCGGCAGATCATCGCTCCTCTCAAAAGCGTAGGCAATAGAACCTCCCGTTTTTACCTCTTCAACACTGTCATAAATTATTTTTTTATAAACTTCATTGCCGACAACATCACCGGATATTCTTAAAGAATCAATTATAGGAATTCCGCTGTTAATAAGCATTGAGAGATTTTCCGCAAAACGCGCCACATAAAACTTTTTAAATAAGGAATTAAATTGCGGGATTTTGAAAATAAATTTGTCTAATTTTTCTTTTCCGCCGGGAGTGCTGATATATTTTTTAACAATATAGATAAAAGCGACTACCGACAAAATAAATAAAACGAAATTATTTTGCATAAAATCACTGATAGCGATCACAATTTTTGTGGGAAGAGGAAGTTCCTGCTCATTTTCTTCAAACATAACAACTAATTGCGGCACCACGAAGGCCATCATTCCCGCGCCGACTAAACCAAACCCCCCTAAAATAACGGCGGGATACATCAAAGCGTTTTTAACTTTGCTATTTAGAAGATACTGTTTTTCAATATAATCCGCCAGATGAAGAAGCGACTCCTGCATTTTTCCGGATGTTTCCCCGGATCTAACAATGTTGACATAGAAATCTGAAAATGTTTTTGGATAACAAGACAAGGCGGCTGAAAAAGAAGAACCGTCATCAATCATATTGGCGATTTCAGATATTTGTTTTCTGAAATGAAGATTTTCCTCCTGCGCGTGTTGTATTCTCAGGGCTTCTACAAGAGGTATTCCCGCCAAAAGCAAAACAGAGAGCTCCTTGGAAAACATTACTATTTTCTTGTTGCTGACTCTGTGTAAAAGGAAAGAAATTTTAGAGAAAGAAAAAAAATCTTTAACAGGCTCAATAGATGTAACCACCATTTTATGCTTTTGAAGTAATTCTGCCACTCTGTCTTTACTGTCCGCTTCAATTTTTCCTGTTTGCTCCTCGCCTTTTATTGATCTTGCTTTATATTTAAATTTCATATTTTCTAATTAGACTTTGCTAATCTTCTCATAATTCCCCTCTTGGGAGGGGGTTGGGGGTGGGTTAAATTAGCGAAAAGACCCACCCCTAGCCCCTCCTAAGAGGGGAATAATCGGTAAAAATAACCCTTAATTAGACGGCGAAACTTCGTTCCATTTCGGATATTTGTTTATTCCTAAAATAATCTTTTTTACCCGAGAACAAGAATTGCCGAAAATATCTTTTATTTTCAAAATTACATTATAATCACTAACCTCGGACTCAATATAATTATTTATCGGATGAGGATCTCTGCTGTCAACATCTAAACTGTCATCGCCATAAAACCACCACTTGCGATGTTCCTTGTCTTCGCACACTCCTTCGTTGTTGCAAATATATTTAATTATCTTATAATCCGAAGAACTGTTTGGAATAGAAGTCCAATTAGAATCCACGGTGATTTCTTCACTGGTATTGGAAATTATGGTTCTAACTTGGTTTGATCCGGTTCCGAAAATTATTTTAACAGTTCCTCCGACCCATTCATCAATAACCCACAATTTACTGTTATCAGTAAGAGTGTCAGGACCTCCCGAACTAGCATTCCACAATGATCCTTTATCAATATTTTCCTCATTGAACTTTTCGCACTGAGAATCATCATCACAGATCGCGCATAATCCAGTGCCGGTATCACACCTCGCGAAATCGGCAGCCATACAATCATCATCACTAGAACAACAATCAATTTCAGTATCAGTTACGCAAGATCCGGAAATTTTACAAACTCCATTTTCAGTATCACAAACGTAAATAACACCTCCTGAATTAAAATTATTACATTCGTTAGGACCACCTGCACAAGATACACAAATATTATTAGTGATATCACACTTGGCGGTGGTGATTGTCAGGCATTGTTTATCATTGTTATTATCACACTCAATGAATGTAAGATTTTGGGGAGAAAATGTTATATTCTCACCATAATCACACCTGTCAGTTCCCACGGCATCAATCTCATATAAGCAATTATCGGAAAAATCCGGAACCGCCACAAAATCAAACTGGGGGTATTCGTGAGGCGGTGTGGTAAATGCGGGACCCGCTTCCCAATCCGTCGTCTGTTCATATCCCCCACCACGATTATCCGTCACCTTAACACGCCAATTGTAAGCTTTACTTCCGTATTCTATTTCCTCTCCTGTTTCAAAATCATCGGAATTGATTTGATAAAATAAATCCGAAGCACTAAATGTTTTATTTACTACAAGATTGCCTGTTTCAACATCTTCCACTTGAATTTCGAAAGATGCCTGCGCGTCAGCGCCGTCATCGCTAAATTCCCATTTTAAAATATATTTCAATCCTTCCAAACAAAAATTGGGTTCAATAACCGAAAGCGGAGTTATCACAGGAACCGCGTTGGAGCTTAGTATTTCAATAGCATATTCATCAGTGCATTTTTGATTATTATTAACACTATTGTCCACCGCGCAAACTTTGAATTTGAAAACATTGTCCGCCGACAATGACGAGGATAAAATATCGTCATTATCTTCTCCGCAAGACCCTCCTTCAACACACACTTCGCAAACTCCCGTACCGTTACAAGTTTTGCTATTCGTAGTGCCCCAATTATCCACTGTCCATTCAATTCTAGTTTGATAAATCAAAAAGTCGTCAAGAGCATTGGCTGACAATGTAAAGTCATTACTGGCATTTTTGATGTTAATGTCAAAAATTTCGATATGATTATTAGCGCTCGCGTCAAGTAAATCAGTTAGATCAGTAGGTCCCGCGCACGGATCTTCCGCGTCACTAACACAAGCTTTATTCGCCGTTGCCGTAACAGAAACTGATTGTCCGGTGAGAGTATCATAAACCTCTCCATCGCAATCAGAAACTCCAAGACTAATATCATATTCGTCTTTTTCAGCGGCGGTATCTCCATCGCAATCATTATCTTTCCCATCCGTACAAACCTGCCAATTCTCCGGCACATTTCCGCCAGCACCAGTAGCGCTTCCGTGATAATGTTTCATCCACTGCGGACCGTTTCCGGAACTGTCTTCTGCAGTCGTCCCTGAACTTTCATTAAAATCCCAATATCCAATAAGACCAGAATTATCGCTAAAAACACCTTTATGATGTTCCGCGGCTTCTGTTTCCGAAAGCGCACGATTATAGATACGGATTTCGTCCATTGAACCATTAAAATATCTTGCCAAACCATCATCTCTACCAATAAACATAGACCCTGTATCAGAATTTATAGCTCCAGAATATGTTTCTTCTTTTTTTAAATCACCATTTACATATAATTTAAGTTTGCCAGTTGAACTATTATAAGTTCCGATATAATGATTCCAAATTGTTATATCATCAATATTAGTTGTTGTTGCCCTCCAGCCGCCCGCGCTCGGAAGATAAAGATAAAAATTCATTGTTTTTGTATTTGATTTTGGATGCATAATATACGCATTTCTTTTCGACACCAGAAAGCCATAGTTATTCCACAATGAAGTGTCGCTCTTAGCCCACATTTCAACAGTTATAGCATTAGTTGGATTTACACTTGGAATTTTCACATAGTCATTACTTCCGTCAAAATCTAAACCACTTCCATATTTACCACTAACCCACGATGGTCTGTAAGTAGCAGAGCCACCTCCTAAAATACCGTCAACATTACTCAAAACTCCATCATTTTCATTTTCAGAACGATCTCCCGCAATTCCATCCTCTTCCTCCGTGTTAATTGGATCAAAATCCCAATGCCCTACCAATCCGGTATCATCTGCAAAAATTCCGTTATAATGAGCTTTTACCTCTTCCGGATAAAGCGCGCGATTGTAAATTCGAACATCGTCCATTAAGCCATCAAAGAAACTACGAGGAACTGTATTGCCACGAGCTCCAAATAAAAGTTTATTGCTATTACTCCCCATATCACCAGTATGATTTCTAGAATAAACAAGTTCACCGTTTTTATATACATATTGTTTTGCCTTGTCATAAACAACTGTTGCATAATACCATTCTCCAGAATTTACTGAGAAATTATTTCCACCATACCAGCTCCAATTAGGATACCATGCATAGTGAAAATAACCATTATAAACTCTTGCCTCATATAAACTTTCTTTATTATATAATATATTTTCCCCGCTTTTGCCGTCCCACTTAAACCATAATCCTACAGAAAAAGAGTTACTGCCAGGATCTAAAACATCTCCCATATCCACATAATCATTCACCCCGTCAAACTTCAACGAAGAATAAATTTTTTCTTCAATGTCGTAATTATTACAATCACAATTACAAGTTACGGTGTCACTGTCATAACTACCGGCAACAGAACAATCAATATCAGTTCCAGTGTCTCTCTTTTTACAAGTCCCGGTTTCATAATCATCGCAATCATAACTAGTAAGCAGATTTCCATTGCAAGAGGAAGGAAAAGTTTCACTTGAAGAAAGAACACAATAACCAGACTTGCATTCATTTCCGCCATTCATACAACCGCTGTAAAAATCAACATTAGGGGAATAATAATCAAAACAAGTATCGCTGACCCCGCAAGGATCAGTTTCATTTCCCGCGACAGACACCCAGTTCGTTCCGCTGCAAGAATCAACATAACATCCTTCATCGTAAGAAGTTGCTGAAATAGCGCCATCGCAAGTCCCGCCGCAACACATCCCGCTTCCAGAATTACAAGGAGTTAAATTGGCGATATTTCCTTTATCATCCTGAGAATTAATATAATAACATTCATGATCACGAACAGTAAAGGAATAAGTAGCAGTTTGACTTTCCGTCTCATTAGGACTGCTATCTTTTGCCCAGGCATAAAATTTCACAACCTGACCCGGACTAAAAGCCCCTATTTTTTCAACGCAACTGCAAGTTGCTCCGTCCGCGCATGTCCCGCAACCAGTACCAGTATTATTCCATGTCCCGCCATCTACCTGCCAGTATATTTTATAACTTCCAATCCCATTTGAATCAGAAACAGCGGCGGTCAAAGAAACTTTATTCGGAACTGCTGTTTTGTCATTCAACACCTCGCCTGTTGCTTCAGAACCTCCGCAGATAAAATCACCTTCATTGTTATAGGCATTTATGGAAAGACTGTCTAATTCAACATCACAAATAGTATTTTCTACGGGAGTAGCCGGATCAAGTTCACAAGTAAGTCCGTCAGCGCTGCATTCGTAATCTTTAAGTTTCAAGGGATTGCCGTCATAACCGCAAGCATCTGGCCTATCCGCCGTGACAGTATATTCGCAATATCCGGACAAACACGCGTATCCTCTTTCCTGACATCCGCCGTCATAAAAATATTTAGGATCGCCCGGAGGAGAACCAAAAAGATCGGGGTTGTAAGAATAACATTCGGTAGCTTCTCCGCTTTCGCTGCATATAGTACCGTCATTGGCTGAACCCCATTCCCAATTAATTCCACTACAGATCTCTTTAGCGCAAAAATCCGTGTTATAAGAACTGGAAGATATGGCGGCATTACAAACTCCGCCGCAACATCTTCCTGAAGTATTAACTAAACACGCACTCGGTGGATCTGTATCACCGACTTCAAAACATTGCCTGCTTTTCACAATAAAATCTTCATTTAAACTGCTTCCGATATTATTATTCCCGGAATAATCATATGCCTCAGAATAATAATGTATTTTTTCTCCCGCGTTAAACGGACCGACATCTGTTGAAATAGTAACAATACTTTGCGTTATCTCTACCCCGTTGCATATAATTTTTCCATCGCTTGGATCTCCATCCGTACAATCAAATGTCGTCCAACTGACATCTCCCTCTTTTTTATATTTAATAATGTGCTGTTTTATTCCGTTGTTGTCAGTAGCGGTAGATTCAAGCGTTACTGTCATGGAAGTAACTCCATCACTCTCTAAATCATAAACATCTCCACTTGGAACACGCAAAATTCCGACACTGGGACCAGTTACATCGCAAAGCGCCTCAGCTAAACCGGGGTTCAAATCAATAATTGGATTGTTAAATTCGTCATAATCACAGTCATTATTTAATCCGTCAGAACAAGTTCCTGCTTCCTCGCAACCTACACCTTCACAACCCGAAACAAGCAACTGATTTTCCAAAGAAGCTATCTGGCGAGTACCCATATCATCATTATACGCGTAAATAAAAACATCAATATCTATATTATTAGCCGAGCCATTTGTTATCCCATCCGTCCAATCCAAACAACCGTCTCCATAATTTTTAGTATTAAAAATATAAGAGCAATCTCCGGACGATGAACAAGTCATTACTGCCTTATCAATTTCTATACCTTCCAAAACAAGAGGATCGATACTTTTAGCGTCAATACTAATAGAAATAACATTGTCTGTCGCGTAGACATAATTAGAAATATCAACAATAATTGTATTATTTTTATTTCTATATAGCACCGGAACATCTAAATCAACATTCGCAACCGTAACAGTTCTTGGCGGATCAATGTTCACCGAGTTATCATTCGCGTCTATCGCAGCGGAACGATAAATTATAGTTTGACCAACATTAAACGGACCTAGATATCCTGTGTCACAGCTTATTTTTACACACTCTCCGGCGCCACAAGCTACGGTCGTCCCCGCAAGATCAGCGCACTCTACATTATTGCCATCCCATACTATCGTGTGCTCCTTAAAGCCAACATCGTCAATAGCGGTTGATGTAATTTTTAAATTATCAACATTATACAAAGTTCCCGACGGCTTTTTTGAAATTGATATAGTAGGATCGCTTTCATCACAAACAGCGGCAGTGATACTGTCATAAACTCCGTTCAATTTGGTTTCCAATTCACTGGCGTCAATTGAAGTGCAACTGTCAAGCGCCTCGCCGGAATCATAAACATAAAAACAGTCCGCGGGCGAAGAAGCGATATATTTTATAAATTCCTTAGCATTATCTCTATCTGTTTCATCCGCGATTTTATCCAATTTTAACCCCACCACAATAATCCTGATATCATTATTTTTAGCTAAAACAGCCTGAGCCTTGGCATCGTCTAAATCGTTAGGCACTCCGTCAGTTAAAATAATCATTGTTTTAGTAGCGTCAGGATTTCCTCCTTCCTCCAGTTTCATCATCAATCTGGCTTTTCCAATCGCAACATCGGTATAGCGACCACCAACGGGATAACCCGGATAAGGCTTATTTTCTCCCAATATTCCATTCGCGTCATTTATATTGCTTTTTATCTCATCTTTATCTTCTTCTTTCTTTAATTGTCTGGCATCTATATTTTGATTAAAAGCTACTAGCCCTATCTGATGGTAATTAAGCAAAAAACTAGTAGTTGGCGCGGCTGAAAATAATTTATCCACAAAATTCACACTGGCGGTTTTCGCGCTGCTAAATTTTAAATCATCGCCCATGGTACCAGAACGATCTATCACCAGCATTACATCAGCCGGTCCCT
>DAOVOJ010000062.1 GCA_030629775.1 Candidatus Moraniibacteriota bacterium | reverse complement strand
CGTCCCTACGGCGGATTTCATTTTCATAAACCATCAAAAACAACAGACTCAGCGTCATAAAAATCATCAATCCTTTATCTGACGGGGTGGTAAAATACACATACCATGGCGTGGTGGCGACAAAAGTTAAAGCGATTAGAGCAATATTTTTATTGAATTCTAATTTTTTTAAAAGCGAGTAAAAAATTAAAAGTCCGGCGAAAATTATTGCTAAAAAGGGGATGTTAAATAAAAAGCTGATTTCTTTAAACTGAGAATAAATAATAGGATCGTTAATATTAACAACGGAATTAAAATCCAGTCCCTGTGTTTCTTTGTAAGCGATCATTTTGGAAATAACTCCAAAGTCAAAAAAATCAACCAGATGCATCATCGGTCCGGCGAGCCACATTGCCGTAATCCCTGGTTGGCTTGATTGGATTAGTCCCGAGAAGTTTCCATTTAAAAGATGATCTTTAAAAACATCCGCTCGCCGCATCCAAAGCATTTCGTCCAGATTTAAAAAAGTCGCCCCGTTGACTTCCTTGAATAAAGCAATGGTGATGATGCCGGCAAGGATGATTATAAGGATTGTGATTAGTTCAGTGGATTTTTTGGTTAGGTTTTGAATGGTTGACATATTTTTTAAATATGATAATATAATTTATTAGTTGGATTTTCAATAATATTGATTATTTGACTATAGAATAAACGGAGGGATAAAATGAAAGAAATTGGCAAGTATTGGTTTCAGTGGATGATGGGAATGATGATAATGCCGTTTTTATTTATCAATAAGACGGTGATGAAACACTTTTTCATGGAATACAGTGATCCAGTAATACTAGCGCTGGTGACATGGGCAATAATTTCAGTGTGGACGACAATCGTGTTTGCGATTATGGACAGTGACAAAAATAAGGGCGAGGAAGGTAAATAATATTTTATCTCCAAGCCTTTTTTATTTTCCCAATTTCCAAATTCCCACCTCATCTTTCTCATAAACTTTCTCAAATCTCCTATCTAATTTTAAAATATTTGTAAGTTCGGGATACCCTGAAACATTGGAAATGAAAATATAATCCGCGTTAAACTGATACTTGATTATAGTATACATTTTATCAGAACTTTCAGGAATAGCGCAAGTTTTTTGGTCGCAGATTTCTCCTTTAATAATGTGCTCGTAGAGCCAGTATTTTTGAGGCGATTCTTGATAGATAAATTTGGGATCCAAGCCTGCGACATAATAGTTATGAATGTTGTAAAAAAATAATTTTGGAAAATCTCCCCAATTGGCGTTGAATACGACGGAATCGGCGGGAGTATTTTTCTCCAGCCATTCGGCGGCGTTTTTAATTTTAATTGTTGCGGCAGTGCTGTTGTTTGTCATTTGAGAAACGGAGTGGAAATTATTTATGGCAGTGGCGGTTAGTAAAATGGTAACTGACAGAAAAATTATAAAAGCTGTTTTTGTTGGTTCTACAGCCCTAACGGAACTATGGAACCAACGATAATTCCTCAAACAATATTCTCCTGCTAGAGCGACGAATAAAACCATAAAGGGAATATAGTAATCAATGAACCGATTGCACATCGCGGTTGAGATGAGCATTATGAAGGCGATGACAAAGGAAAGCAGAATGGGAATGTTTTCTTTTTTGTAAATTGAAGCGAAATTATTTTTTAAAAGAGGAACAACAAAATAACAGCAAGCGAAGAAGGCGAATAAAAAAATCAAAATCGGCGCGTCGCCGATTATTTTTGCGGGATCAATCGGCTGCCATTCAGCAATAGAATAAAAAGAAGGACCGCCGGAGTAGGCATTGAAAATGTTTAGGTTATTGGGAAAAAAGGGATTAATAATTAGTCCTAAAATTATTCCGATGAAGGAATAGATAAGCGGTTGGAAAAATAAAAACACACTCCTAACCCCTCTCAAGAGGGGACTTATCCCAATAATCAGATATAGAAAAACAATGGCGGGAATGAGCATAAAAGAAGGATGCGACCAGACGAGCAGAAATGAAACAGTCAGGAGAAGCAGATTCTTGTTTTTTACCAGAGCGTAAAACGCCAAAAAAATTAGCGCGATTGACAGGGCGAAAGGTTTAATAAAACTCATTCGGTATAAAAACATTGGCGAGGCGGCTAAAAATAACAGCCACCAAAGAAAAGGATATTTTAAATTAAATCGCTTGAGCAGAAAATAAAAAACAGTGTTCATTAGGGCAAAGAAAAAGGAAATACCCGCTTTTGCCGCCAGAAACAAACTGCCAAGATAAGTGAAAGGAATTAAAGCGGTGTAAAATAAAAAATGCAGGCCTGTAAAATTTTCTCGCATAATAGTGGCGTTAAGCCACGGAAATTCTTTCAGTAATCCTTGGTCGCTAGTTATCTCAGCTAATTTAATATATAAAAAGCTGTCATTGCCCGCCAAATATTCTACGGAAAGCTGAGTGATGAAAAAAGCGGCAAAAGAAATAAAAAAAACAGCCGCAATGTCTAGATTTTTTTTGAGTTTATTCATAATACTAGTAAACCAACTGATAAACAATTCCCAGGACAAAAACCAAAATCATTATACTTAAAACAATTTTAGGGACTTTAATTTGATAAGCGGGTTTGAGGTCGCCTAATTTTGGATTTGCCAATATTTTAAGATAAATCAAAATGACCAAAATTCCCGAAAGCCCTCCGGCAACACCGCCGACAAAATTAATAACCTCAATAAAATCTCTCATTCCGAGAATAAAAATAACCAGCGGAAAAAAACAGGTCATAAACCAGGCCAGGCTTTTTCTAACGCCGTAATCATACATAAACATTTCTTTTAAATTTACCCCGATCATTAGAAGGGAGGTACTAATTGCCAGAATACCAAAAATGAGTCCGATAGTTATTACGCCATTTCCAACAATCGCGTGAAATCCTAAAAACGCTTCTTTTGAAGTGGAAGCGCCGCTTACTCCCACGATTACTAAAATAAAAATAATGTATAAAACTTTTGGAATAAAAGTGCCAAAAAAAATCGCTTCCTTAATTCTTTTTTGATCTTTCTTAAGAATATGTTCTAACTCCGGAATCGCCGACATCGCGCCTAGCGAAAAAAGAATTACTCCGAAAGGCAGGAACGATTGGGATGGATCAAATGTTAGAAGGTTGGAAGTTTGAATAAAAGGCAGTCCTCTCGCAAAGATCAGCGCCATAACCGCCAAGAGAAGAATAGTCATCAGGAATTCTATTTTTTGAATTACTCTTAAGCCGAAATAAATTCCTACTGAGGCGAAGGCGAAGGCAATTAAACTGTAAATAAATTCGCTTCCTCCCAGATAATTGGCAAGCAAGGAATTTAAAAATTGTCCGCTGATGATGATGTAGGCCAGAATGGAACCGTAGAGAGCAAACAATGAAGCAAACAAGGCGGCTCTCTTGCCGTTTTTGCCTAAATATTTTTTCGCGTAACCGACCAGCCGATGCTTTTTTTTGGTGCGGAGAGTTATTTCTCCATAAATGAGGCATACCAAAAGCATGATTGTTCCCAAAAAAATCAGCAAGAAAATTCCGGGAAAAAAACCGGACTGGGCGACAACATACGGCAAGCCGAAAATTCCCGCTCCAATGGTGGTGCCGATGATGGTTGAAACCGCGTAAAGAAAATTTTTATTTTTCTGCTTCAATAACATACACTTTTTTCATTATGTCTCCTTGCTTAATATTTAAAACTGTTTCCATTCCCTCAACCACTTTTCCGAAAACAGTATGGCGGCCGTTGAGGTGGGG
>DAOVOJ010000021.1 GCA_030629775.1 Candidatus Moraniibacteriota bacterium | reverse complement strand
GCAGGAAAGATATTATCCTAGATCATTTACAGTTGGTGCTTGATAGTGGTTCGTTGAAAGCTCCTTTTATTCCTGAGTTGGCTGATGAGATGACTGTCTACCAGCGTGATGATAAGAACTTAGACACTGATAATGTAATGGCTTTAGCCATTGCTTGCTCCAGTATTAGGATTGGCGGGCGAGTGATTGGCACTGTGGATGGGTAGTTTGGTGGTGGTTTGGTGGGCTTTGGATGGGGTGGGGTACCTATATCTGGTCCCCGGTCTGGGTATGTGGTTGGGGTTCAGCCCAATCCATATTTTCGGAAATTTCGTAATTTTGATTGTGGATAACTTGCCCTTGACACTGTTTTTTAAATAAGGTAAAATATAGGCAGGGTCAATTCTCACTAAAAATAAACAATGAAAAAGAGTATTTTTATTAGAAAAGCTTCTCACATTTGCGGTTACCGATTGGGCAAGAGCGCCCAGCGTTTTCTTATTAAGAATTTAATAAATAGAAAAATGCGACTTGCTCAAAGAACAGGACATCGGGTCTCCGGTGTTTTTATTTTGGATGGAAATAAAATTTTACCGGTTAAATAAAAAAATGAATTCTATTTTTTCGCCGCGACAGCTTCGGCGGGTGAATCGAAATGTCGCTTTGAAAGTTAAAAACGAATTGAAAACAAATTTGATGTATTTGGTGAAACCCCGCCCGCGTTGGATTCCAAAAAAGATTTGGGTTTTCCTTTTGAATTTATTTTTAAACATTCCTAAAACAAAACTATGAAAATTTGCGACCTTTGCGAAAGAGAAGTTGACGAGTTAATTCCATTAACTGAAACTGGAAGGGGGATATTTGTTGGTAAAAAAGAATGCTGTAAAAAGTGTCTTAGAAAAATGGAGAGAGCTCAAGATGAAAATAAGATTGAATCAGAAATAAGATTAAGGAAAAGATTGAGATATATTTTTAACATAGAAAGATGAGCGAAGAGAAAAAAAATAAATATGCGAGCGTTGATAAATCAAAAGTAAAATCTTTGATTGAGGAATTTATTTCCGACAAAAGCCAGCAAACCAGAAATCGCAAAACGATTTTTGACAGCTTGATGAGTTTTACTCTTGACGACAAACAATGGACGGCTCAAGAACAGCAAGAACGGAAAAGCGATGATTTGCCTTCTCTTGTTATTAATGAATCCTCTAATTTTGTTGACCGTTATTTGTCTCGTCTCTTCCCCCGCAATCAGCGCACTGGCGTCTTGGAAGTTGGGGCGAAAGTTTTTAATGATGACAACGAGGGCAAAATGCTTCGGATGATTATGGACGCTTACCGCCGAAATTATTTGCCGGCGATTCTGGTTGAGCAGGGAATTAATTTTTTAGTTGGAGGTGCTGGCTGCTTGTATTATCCGCAAGATCCAATCACTAAAAAAGCGAAAGTGATGTCTCTTAATCCTTGTAATGTTTCTCTGGCTTGGGATGGCGAAGGATTGGCGCGGTTTGCCCATCGGGAAAAATTTACCGACGGCTCGGAAGAAATTATTTATGCTGACTTGAAATGTTTTGTTTCAATTATTGATGACGGCAACGGCGACTGCCGAGTTGAAGTTACGGAAAACAAATTTGATTTTATTCCTGTTTCTTGGATTCCCTGTTTTCCGAAACCGCACCAGCACGAAGGGCGGAGTAAAATTTTAGCGCTGCAGAAATTTGATCGGGAAAATAATGAGCGCTTTTCTGATTTTTCAAAAAGGGTTGCTGACAACACTTTGCCTCACACAAACATTTTTTCTGAAACGGCGAAAGAAGGCGCTTATAAACGAGGGCGAAAAAAAGTCAGTTATTTCGGCAAGGATGACGATGTGAAACAGGAAGAGTCAAAAGAGTCGCCGGAGGTTTTGGAATATTTAAAAATTTGGGACGCGCGCTTGCGGCGGAAATCGGGGATTGTTGATGTTGGGGCGGCGATTAAATCGGTGGTGTCCGGAATTTCTTTGTCTTTCCAGTTTTCCGAGATGATGGACTTAATTGGTTTTATGAGAGTTTTTTGGGATAGGGGTTTTCGCGAATTAAATAATGCCATTTTGAATTATGAAAAAGACCCGGGCGATTACGACACTGATCCTGTTTATAATCCGGTTCTCGCTTTTGATAGCCGGCAGAAAGTGGAGGAGTATGACATTATGTTGCGGAATAAATTGATTTCTCGGAAAGACGCGATTGCTGAGTTGCGGGCGGTTGAAAATCCCGAGGAAGTTGTCGCCGCGATTATTGAAGAGGATAAATTGTTTGAGTATTTGAATAAAGATAAAAAAGAAGAAAATGGCGAAGTCAAAAATAAAACCGAATCTTCCGATGGAAATGCCCTTGATTAAATTTGATAGTTATAATCCGCATAGAGTTGAGGTTTTTAATTATAAGAAACAATCTTTTGATGTGTGGTATAAAGGTTTAAACCATGGCGAAGCTTTTTTTCTAGTTGATTTTATATTGAGATTATGTAATTCTTTTATTGTTAAAGTTGTGCATACTTCTAAAAAAAGAGATTTTGTTACTTTTTATCATGAGGTTTAATTAATTAATTTACAAATAAAATGCGAGAAATTAAACAGGGCTTGGGCAACTTGCAGTGCCCCCCAAAAAGAACAATAATAATAGCTGGTAATAAGCAAGAATTTGATGTGTATAAAAGATTTTATGCTGCAGATTTTCAAGAAAGCTTGATTTATGCTTCTAGTGTTGAATCTCTTTTGGGAGTTGAAGCTATTGCTTTGGTTCTTGTTGGGACTTATTACAAGCGTGAGGATTTTTCTAAGTTGGAAAGAGCGGCGATATCAAGAATTAATAATTAGTTTAGTTAATTAATTTAATATAAATTATGCCAGAAATTAAACAGGGCTCAGTCGCCCCGAAGGACCCAAACGGCAATCCTCCGGCAATCGATCCCGACAACCCAAAACCGGAGGATGTAAAAAACCTCCAATCTTTGCTTAGTAAGCGAGATGTGGAACTTAAAGAATCTGAGAAAAAAGTCACTGAGTTTGAATTGAATGAGAAAAACAGAAAAGATGATAAAAAGAAAAAAGAGGATGAGAAAAAATCCGATGGTGATTTACAGATTGAAAAGATGAGCGGTAAGATAGAGAAATTGTCTGGTGAGATTAAAGAATATAATAATCAAAAAAGAAGCGATAAATTAGCCAAGGAGTATCCTGATATTTTGCCCGAGTTGCTTGTCAGCAAATCTGATGAGCAGGTTGAGAAAATTGTTGAAAAACAGCGGGCGAAAAATAAGGAATTATACGGTGATTCAAAATTCTTTATCAAACCGAAATACGAAAACGCTGACGATGTCCAAAAAGAGATTGACGAAGTGAAAAAAGACAAAAATCTGCGCGGCGACAATGCCGCGGTTAAAGTTCTTCATCTTATTCGCGAAAAAGCAAAGCTTTAATTCGCAATTAAGATAAAAATTTATGCCTGGAAGTATATTAGATAGTGTGATGACGACCGATGTTCGCGAGAGGGAGGATTTATCCGATGTAGTTGATACTTTATTACTCAACTCTGACGATATGAAATTCCTTTCTTTTGTCAGGAATCTCGGTTCGATAAGAGAAGTATTTGGCGAGGGAGTACAAGCCCAAAAGCACGAGTGGTTTGATGACGAGGCTCGCCCCGTTAATTTAGCCGCGATTGCTTCTGGTGGCGCGGCTGATTGGGACGACGCCGCCGACGCCCTCGCCCTGCCGGTGGTTACCGCTGAAATTGTTAAACTGCGTATTGGGGACATGCTTTTGCTCCCTGACGCCGCGGGTGAAGTTGTTGTCGTTAGTGTTATTAATGTGGCCGCTCAAACGATAGATGTGGTTGCCCGTGGTCACGGTTCTACCGTCGCAGCCGCTCAAGGTATAGGAGCCCTTGATATTCAAATTATCGGTAACGCTCAAAATGAAGATTCAGATCCGATTGATCCTAATTATATCGCTCCTTCTGAAGTGTATAATTACACACAGATTACCGAGGATGTCGCTGGCGTGTCCGGAACTGTTAGGAGATCCAAAACTGTCGCCGGGGATGTTCATGATATGTCTATTGTTAAGAAATTGAAAGAGTGTTTAAGAATCTTAAATCGCACCTTGTATGAAGGTATTAGAAATAAAACCGGCAATCGTGCGACTATGGGTGGTATTCGTGAATTTCTGACTGGTACCTCTAATGTTGGCGGCGCGCTGACTATCGCTAAATTCTATACTGTGTTAGTGGCTCACATTGACGCCGGATTATTCCCTCACGCTATTCACGGTAGCGCTGGTGTGATTGCTGTTATTGAACAGTTATTCAATACTGGCGTTCGGACAAAAACTAGCGAGAAAAGAGGCGGTCAATCAATCAATGTTATTTCTGCGATGAACTATGAAATAGAATTGCATGTTGATCGTGATATGAGGTCTGGTGAGTTTGTTATTCTGGATTACAACAGGATTGCTTATGGTCCTTTGGAAGGTGGTAAGCACGAGGACGGTAATTTCCGAGAATACGAGTTATTGAAGCACGGTAAAGAGATTAAAACACAGGTGCTTGGTGAGCACACTATCCGCGTGTCTAACGGCGGCGCTACCAAAGCTTACGGAATTAGCTAGTTGACAGGGTTTGTTTCTTTCTTCCCTCCCTCAAAAAGTTTCAAGGTTTGCGGTTATCCTTTAAGGTTTTTCATTGTTTCCTTAGCAAAACCGCCCCTTTCGTTTTATTTGTTAATTATTATTATGGGAAAGTTTAAAAAAGATGTTCTTTTCTGCCGGCGGAATAAGAAATCTGGAATCTACACCGGCAACATTAATGGCAAGGTTATCCGTTTGGTTGACCGGGCTGTTATCTCTCCGAGGGATCCTGATGAAATTAAATTTCTGATGGACGATCCGGAGATTGAAATTTTTGCCACTAGTCAGGATGAGCAGAAAGAGGAAAATGCTAGAAATGCCGACAAAGACAAAAACGCTCCTCCTTCTCAAACTCCTCCTAAGGATTAGTTGTTTTATGCACCGGCTCCTTGGGGTTTTTATTCATAAATTTACCCTTTCAAGAAGCTGGTGTATTAAATAATTAAAATAATTTTATGCTGTTAGGCGCTATTCAAACTATCGTCCGAGCCAATGTTAATGACGCTGCCGCTGATGTGGATCAAAGTATTGTGGACGCGGTAAATTTTCTGAGCAATTTTTTTCATGTTAGAAAAATTGACACTTCCGAAACGACTGTCCTTGACGCGACCGTGATAGATTATGCTAATGATTTTTTGAGAGTGCGAAAGCTTGTAATCAACGGCGATTTTATTAAAGAGCTTGGCTCTGATGAGGATTTGGAAAGTATAGATGATGAGGACACCCAGCGTTGGTTTATTGCTGATGGACAAATTCAGCTTACGAGAGGAATGTCGTCAACCGGTGATCCTATCATTATTCATTACGACGCTGAATTTATCCAGCCGGAGGCGGCTGTTAGTACAGATGTGCCGTGTAAGCTTTTGGAGCTTATTTTTGTCGGCGCGACCTATCGCTATTTTGGAATCTTGGCCGCCAAAGTGATGACTGAACGCGAAGGACTTCCTGATGTCTCGCCGAAAGAAATTCTTGCCGCGCGCGATGATTGGAAAAAAATGTTTGACGACTTGTTAAAAAAATTGACATGAGCGAAAGATATAAAACAATTACTTTTGATAATTTTTCTGACGGGGAGCAGTGCGATTTGACAGTCCCGACCAAAAAATCTTTCAAGCTCTCAAATAATTTAGTTATTCAAAAAAACAAAGTTAAGCTCGGACCGAAAATTAAAGGCGGGGTTTTATACGATAGTGGTTTGGGTGGGGATGTTGCTGCATATAAAGTGGATTTTTTATACAATTCTTATCATTACTTGCTTGGCGATGTTGGTGGTGATTGCTTTATTAAAAAATGTGCTTTGGCGACTGGTGTGTGGACTGCTGTCGTAACTTTACCTGATAGCAGTGATGTCGCTCTTTGTTTTATTGAATTTAGGGGTCTTGTTATCGTTAATTATCGCAATAACGCTCAAGACGCTTATCTTGTTAAATATTCCACGAACGGGATGACGATGACTACTTTCGCGGATACGAATTTGGTCGCCCTTTCCGGAATTAGCGATTTTAGGATTGTGGATTATGTGATTATTCATGATCGGTTGTATATTCTCGGTAGTGATAAAAAGATTTATTATAGCGATGATGGAATTACTTTTGTTTTGCTTGTCGCTCTTGACTCTTCTTATTCTTATATTTCTTTGGAATATCTGTCTGGCTATTTGTATGTGGAAAATCATTCTGTGAGTGGATTGGTTAGAGTTTCTTTGTCTGGCGATATTCAAGATGAAACTGTTTCTTTCGGTTTGGGCGTTAATTTTTATCATCGCGTTTTTCTTGGTAATTCTTATGTTTTGGTATATCGGAAAAGATTATATCGGGTTGAAGGCGATAATTTGGTTTTGATTTTTGAGTTTGAGAATTCTGTTGACTTTATTTTTTCCTCCGGATTTGTTGATTCTTTGTCTTTTTGGGATTATACCGGTAAGACAATTTTTGAAATGAATGCCTACGAGAAAATATCGCGTTCCTTTGATGTTTTAGCTACTGTTGAATCTATTAATTCTATTCATAGAAATTATAATGGTATTGTTAGCAGCATTCAGATGGTTGAGGAAGGAAACAAGAGCGCCGTAATTTATGAAAACACCTATATTTCCTCCGGCGACATCCAGACCTATCTTGTAAAACTGAAAGCCCAGGGCGCTCCCAAACAATTAGTCCTCAGGCACGCACCATTGACCGCCAACGCTTGGGTTAAGGTTTATGTCAAAGTTGACCAGGCGGCCGCTTGGGGATCCGCTGTGACAACTTCTGACGCCCTAAACGCCGTTAAAAAATATTATGATTTTCCCGCTGGTACTGAATTAGATTTTATTGAGTTTAAGATTGAGTATGGAACGGACGACAGCAGCGAAACGCCCGAGGACGCCGTTTTAGATTTTATTTATCTGCCTACTGGGCTAGCTAATTCTAAATAATGCCAAATAATAAATATAATTTTTGGGATAGGATTGGTAATATCTTGAAGCCGCATAATTTTGGCGATAGGATTGATATTTTGAAATCTAACATTGGCGATAAATTAAATTTTTGTGAAATTAAAGACACTGGCAATATAAATTTACACGGTAAAGCCAGAGTTGAAAGACATTTAAGAATCGGTGCTGGAGCCTGGAGTCACGGCGCGACTGCTCCTACCTCTGGTTTTGATGGAGTATTTTCCTATCTTGAATTTGACAATGCGTCTGATGATGAGGTATTCTATATATTAGTGGTGCCCGCTAGATTGGATTTATCGATTGATGTGGAATTTGCCATTGACTGGTATTATACCGGCGCTCAGGATAATGGAACTGTTTGTTGGGCTTTGGAATATAAAGCGATTAAGGAGGGCGAAGTTGTAACCGGCGCTGGAACTGTGATCGCTAAAACCTCCGCTGGAAATCATCTCACCGGTAAAATGGTTAGGACAACTTTTACGACAAAAATTCTTGCTTCTGATCTTGAGGAACATGACACTGTCGGATTTAGATTTTTCAGAGATGTTGACGGTGCCCATGACGCTGGTGATACAATGCTCGCTAACGCTAGGGGCATAAATACTCATTTTCATTTTACTCAAAATAAATTAGGGAAACCTTTAAATTAAAACTTCCGGTCACTACCGGCTAGAAAGGAGTAAAAAAATATGGATACTAGAATTCTAAAAACTAGGCGAAAGTTTGTTAAAAATACCAATATAGAAATAGCGATTGGTCAGAAAGAAACAATTTTTGATGAAGCTTTTAGTGGGAGTGTTAGGGAATTGATTCTTCATTTGGACTGGCATAATAGTGCGGAGGAACCGGAGGACGGCGGTATAATAACTATAACAATAGATGGGGTGGAAGTGATAGATGAGAAATTGAAAGATTTGTATGCGTACTTTGCCGGCGGTAAGGTGGGTCTTAAAGATTCGGCTGTTCAATTTGTTGAGTATGATAAAACTACTGAGAAGAGATTTGGTTTGCGGATTGAATTGCAGTCATTGGTTAAAACTGGTGTTAAAGTTGAAGTGTCAAGTTTGGTGTCAACATATGTTTGTAGTGTAAAAGCTGGACTTATTTACGACAGATAAAATAAAAAAATGGCAAAGCGAATTATAGACACATTCTGGGAAAATTTCAATATGTCGCGGTGTAAAACCGCTATGCTTGTTATTGCTATTTTGATAACTTCCGGATTAGTTTATTGTGAATGTTTTGGCGATTCTAGCATGGTTCTTATTATGGCGTTTTTCGCTGTTCAGGGATTTTGGGCGGGGCGCGCCACTAAGGCGAAGGATCCAAATGGTTCCTTTGAGGAATACTTAAAATTAAATTCAAAACAATGACTGAAACAAAAGAAGAATTAAAAGAGGATTTGAAAAAAATTAATAAAATAATTTCAAATCTTACAAAGAGAAGTCAAAAAATGATTTCATCTAAGGAATAAAAAGCCCTTTGGGCGAAGAAGAGGGAAATTTTAGCAAAGCTTAATCCTATAAACAATGACTAAAATTAGAATGCCGTTTAACGGCAAGTATCAAATCACTCAACCTTTCGGAGTCAATTATTGGTATGGGAAAAAAAAATTAAAACACCAAGGAACCGACTGGGCGCTCCCCGGCGGAACCGAGGTCATCGCCTGTTTTGACGGCGTTATTTCTCGCGTTGAAAAATACAGATTAACGGGATATGGTAGAAGTATTTATTTACGATCCCTAGACAGCAAATTTGAAGCGCTGTACGCGCATTTAAGCGCGATAAATGTTGAAGTGAATGATAAGGTTAAAATCGGCAATATCATTGGACAGAGTGGTCGGAGTGGCTTTTGTCGCGGTCGTACCGGCTACCATTTACACTTCGGATTAAAAAAGTATGGCAAATATATTGATCCGCTCGGATATTTAACTCTGCCTGATCAAATGGAACTTCCGCCGGGCGGCGATAGAGAATATACTGTCAAGATAGGGGACTCCCTCTGGAAAATTGCCGTTGATTTTTACGGCAAAGGGGAAATGTGGAAAGAGATTTATAATGCTAACATTGATAAAATACACGACTCTAATAAAATCTTTCCCGGACAAATTTTTAAGATTCCTTATTTGTGATTAAATAAAAAGGAGGTGCTAGAAATGCTAAAACCCTTTAATGGGAAAATGAATCGTTGGAATCCGAGAGACGAATCTGTTCAGCAAACGCTGGATAAATATTTCTCGGGAAAGTTCGGAGAGGCATTGATCTCGGCAAAAAATTCTTAGGCCTTGCCTCTCTTCTTTTTTAGAATCTTATTTTTTAACATACAAACATGATCGAACAAATTGGTGGGCGCAAATTTATTTTTGCGGTGCTCGTGGTCATCTGTGGTTTTGTCCTCGCCGGAGTTGACAAAATCAGTTTTGATCAATTCACTTCGCTAGCGCTTTGGGCGCTGGGGATATTCAGCGTTTCAAACGCTGTTCAAAAAGTTGGCGCGATTACTGTCCGCCATAAAATTGAAAGGGAAAAATAATAATTAAAATAAAACAATGGAAAAAATTGATGTCGCGGAGCGCGTTGTTTCTTTGCGTAAAACCGTGATTAAAAATGAGAAAAAGGATTTAAAAAATCCGAATATAAGATTTTGTCCGTTTAGTTCAAAGAGAGAAGCTTGCAGTTCGCGCTGTAAGCTTTTTCGTGCTAGCCGGCACGGTTATGAATGTCCTTTTCAGGAAATTCCTTCGATGTCTTGGAATTTAAAAGTTTTAATAAAAAAAATAATAGGTGGAAGGGAGGTAAAATGATTAGAAAATTTATCACAATAAGACAGGCAATAAAAATGTATGGGAAATTTGGGGTGAAATTAGATAAGAGTAGTTTTGATAATATTTCTCACAATGAATTTCTTTGTAAAAAACTAAATACAGAAACTGGAAAGGAAACTTTTTATTTCTTGCGAAGGTATTTTATGCAGTCGTTTAATTTTGGTTATTCTTGCCATAAAAATACTCGTAAGGGGAAGGAATTAATTATAAGTAGTCTGCCTATGCCTGATATAAAAAAATTTCTTTAATTCTTAAGCTAGAGAGGGGGTGATTTTAATGACAGATGTTTTTCGTGTGGGTTTTGTTGATGGTTATTTTTTTATTGAGGGACGGGATTTTGATGGTAAAATTTTTACTGATATTGAAGAGGCTCAAAGTTTTATTAATGGGCTTTTAGAGGAATTTCAGGAGAAGGATGATTCTACTAATAATGTGGGTGCTAATCCTACTCCTGCTGCTGAGTAAGTGAAACAGTTTCAAAAAACCATTTTGTCCGCCCGGGCTAAATGGTTTTTTGTTTTATAGAATTTTGCTAAAAAAGTTATCCACAGGTTACCCCCTTGACAACCTTTTTTTATTTGTTATGATGGGCTGGAAGCCAAAAAAAAAGAAAAGAGAAGCAGAAAAGAAAAGGTAGAAGGTCGACTTTCCTTTCCTTTCTTCTTAACTACCTCTTCTAACATTTTTTCAATTTTTAAACAGAGCTAAAAATAAAAATGGATGAAATAACAAAAAATCCCGAAACTTCCGAAATCAAGCCGATCTGTCAAAAAAATTGCCGAGTTTGCAATTCTGATTATTTAAAAGAAATTCATTCTTTAAGAAAAAACGGTCGGCATTTTTTTGAGATTGTCGATTATATGAAAAAAACTTACGACTACGACCTTTCGACTTCCGGACTTTGTAGACATTTTAAAAATTATAATCATCATCGTCAAGTTGTCGCAGCGGAAATTCTAGAAAAAGATTTGATTGAGGAATCGACAGAAGTTGCCCGGCACACCACGGCGATTATTGATTTGATAGATAAAGCGTTAGCTCAAATTAAGGAGCGTGGAGTAAGATTTGATATTTCTGACCTTGAAAAACTTTTCAAAATTCGCCATCAAATTCTAGCTGGCGACGCCAGTGGCGAGGGGGAGCTTGTCGCGCTTTTTCAAAGAGCGGTGGATAAGCACGGGGTGGATGTTAATCAGGGAATTCTTTTTAAAAGATAATTCCCCGCAGGGAAATTTTCGCAAAAGACCCGACCGCCCTCCTCGCCCCCCTTTGAGCAAAAACGAAAAAGGGAGGGGAAGAAAAAGTCAAGCCGTCCGCTAGGACTTCTAGAAAATTTTTCTTTTCATTCCTTTTTTGTTTTTTGCTGGGGGCGAGGCGCGCCGCTTGCGGCGCGATTTGGGCGGGCGGGCTTTTGCGTAGGAGGGGGGGGGAGGGAGAGACGAAAACAAAAAAGAATGAGTTTGACGAATGGTTTTGTTTTTGGCTCTCCCTTCCCCCCCCTCCTTATTAGGGGATGTGTGGGCAGAAGGCAGTCAAGACAACGCAAGCCAATCCCAAACTTTTAGATAGACAACGTTGCACAAGACCAGATTGTGCGATCACTGCAAAAAAGTCAAGCCGTCCGCTAGGACTTCTAAAAGATTTTTTGAGTGTCGCACAATCTGCTTCTTGTGCGATGTTGAAGTCCTTAGCAGTTTGGGATTGGCATACTTTGATTGCCCTTAAAATTGGCGAACATAATGCTTGGAAAAAACGGGGTACATTACAGAGCCAAATCCTTTTTAGATTAGGCGAGGGGGAAAACGGTGAGCATTCAAAAAACCTATTAGAATATATTATTTTTGAATGCGGGAGTTTTCCCCTGAGCCGCCCTCGCAATATCTAGGCGTGTGATACTTTTATCTCTTCCGATATTTCACCGAGAATACAGGTGGTGTACTACTAGCAATATAGCAGGGCGAGTATTGTAAGTAGGTAGCGTGGTTGGGCTTTGCGAGTTTTGATTTTGATTATCTGTGGAAATCAAAATTTATAAAAAGCAGAATTTCCAATTTTTGTTGCCAACACTATTTCAAAAATCTTATTATTTAGATTTAGTGTTGTGAACGCAAATTGGAAATTCTGTCCTCTATTAAAAAAATTTTGATTGGAGCAGATATTCAAAATCAAAACGGAGCAGCCCCGCCGAGCCGCCGATTGATATTATTAGATTTCTTAATGGCAATAAACAATCAGCGGTTAGAACTGTGGTCGTGCCACTACGCGACTACTGAGGCGGCGGGCAATATGTTAGGTTGATGTTTATTAATCTCAATACAATGAATGAACAGATATTTAATATAATCGCGTTCGCGATTAAGCAAATTGTTGAGCGTAGGGATTGGTCCGCCTTTGATGATTTGGTTGTATGTAATAAATCTCACGATGGACAAAAAGATTGGCTGACGAATTCTGTCGCTAAAGAAAATCTGTTACATCCGGGAAACGGATTTGGTAAGACGGTCATCCTCGCGAAAAAACATTTGTATTATATTTTAAAACATTTCGCCGCAGGCGAGAAATATAAAACATTAAACATTGCGATAACTACCGATCAAGCTGTCTTGGTTCAGGCGGTGATAGTTAGGTTGATTAAAGATTCGCCGTTGCTTAAATCTTGGTTGCTTCCGAAGGATGGTGGGGTTGTTAAATTTCCGGTGCCGAGGATAAGATATATCAATGGCGCGACAACGGAGTTTAAAACTACTAAGCGAAAAGCGGAAAGCGCTGAGGGGATAGAGTATGGCTACATCTCCGCTGATGAGATAGCGCTAGAGCAGCACTTGGAATTTATCCGCGATAAGATATTGCTTCCCCGCTTGCGGGCTTGGCCGGATAGCCAGCTTGACTTCTCGGCAACGCCGAAAGGACTGACTGCTTACTATCGCATTATGTTAGATATAGAGCGGCGGGGTGGATTTATTCGCGGCGGATCTAGTTATGAGAATCCCTACATTGATCACAAACTTCTTGACTATCAGAAAAGCAGCTGGTCGCAGGCGAAGATAGATCAGATAATTATGGGATTATTTATTGACACGGCTGAGATGATGTTCGCTTCTAGGATTGAGAAGTTGTTTGATAATAATTTGAGCTTTGAGGAAGTGGACACCGGACATAAATATCTGGAGGGCTGGGACTTAGCGCGAGGGCGTAAAGGTTCTATCTCTGACCAGACGGTTGGCTATCGGATAGACAAGGATTTGAAACCCTATCAGATTGTCAAGCGCTGGGGATTTCAAAAGCCGTGGACGGAAAAGGAACGAGAGAATATAAATAATAGTTTTGGTGACAAGGTTGAGGACAGCTCCATTGAGCGTGAGATTAGGCGGGCGCAGTACGAGAGCGGCGCCGATGTTTATCTTGATAGCACCGGCGTAGGCGACACGCTGTACGGAATGCTGCAAGACATAGCGCGCCCGATTGACTTTCGCGGTGGCAGGAAAGATATTATCCTAGATCATTTACAGCTGGTGCTTGATAGCGGTTCGTTGAAAGCTCCTTTTATTCCTGAGTTGGCTGATGAGATGACTGTCTACCAGCGCGATGATAAGAACTTAGATACTGATAATGTAATGGCTTTGGCGATTGCTTGTTCCAGTATTAAGATTGGCGGGCGAGTGATTGGCACCGTGGATGGATGATTTAGAATTGATTTGATTGATTTATTTATTTAATTTTAAATATTTATTTAATTTTATTTATTTAATTTTAAATATTTATTTTAAAAAAAGGGGGGGTATATAAATATATTTATATATATATATATATAAATATATTTATATACCCCCCCTTTTTTTAAAATAAATATTTAAAATTAAAT
>DAOVOJ010000061.1 GCA_030629775.1 Candidatus Moraniibacteriota bacterium | reverse complement strand
GTTATCTTGTCTAGTGTTATTTACAATTTTTACTATTTATTTTTTATTTGTCATCCCAGAATTTTTTCTTACGCGATAGCGGAAGAAAAAATATCTGGGATCCACTGCTACCATTAACATTGCCATTTTACTACTCGCTTGTTATTTCTAAAAAGGCATAACGAAGCAGTGGATTCCGGATAAATTTCTCCGTTATCACTCCGAAATTTTCCGGAATGACAAAAAGAGAATTTGTAAACAATTTAACAATGTAAAAATTTTAAACCTGGGTAGGTACCAAAGCGGTCAAATGGGACTGGCTGTAAACCAGTTGGCTCTGCCTTCGGGGGTTCGAATCCCTCCCTGCCCACAGTTTATGGAACTTGGAACATGGAACTTGGAACAAAAATAATAAGAAGCAAAAAATACAATAACCAGCGAATGCTTGAAATAACCAAGAAACAAGAAACAAACATCAAAAAATAATCAAACATCAATAATCAAATTTCAAATTGTTTGATTTTTGGTTATTGATTATTGAATCTTTTTTGGTTATTGTATCTTGTGTCCTTGTGTCTTTACTTTGTTTAAAAATTTACAAGGCATAAAATATTAACAGCTTGAAGTTATAGAATTAGCATGGAAAATAAAAATAAAAATTTACCAATCCACATTGCTATTATTCCCGATGGCAATCGGCGGTGGGCGAGGGAACATAAGTTAGACGCTTGGCTGGGGCATCGGGAAGGGATAAAAAGCTTGGATGAATTGGCGGATATTATTGTGGAGTTGGGGATCCCTCATCTTTCATTTTGGGGATCGTCAGAAGATAATTTAAAAAAGAGGCCGGCCGAGGAGGTAAAATTTCTGCTGGGTATTTTTAAAAAAAAGTTTTCAGAGCTGTCCGAAAACGAGAAAATTCATAAGAATAAAATAAAGATCAATATTTTTGGCAAATGGCGGGAGCAGTTTCCGGAAGATGTAAAAGAGCCGATGGAGCGGGCGATTGAAGCGACAAAAAATTATCATAATTTTTTTCTGAATTTCTTCATCGCTTACAGCGGCACGGGCGAGATGATAAACGCCGTAAAAAGTATTGCTGAAAAAGTTAAAGATAGCCCAAAATTTGAAATTAATAAAGAATTATTAAAAAGCTGTCTTTTGACCTGTGATCTGCCTTCGGTTGATCTGGTAATTCGCACCGGTGGAGAGCCGCACTTGAGCGACGGATTTATGATGTGGGAAACCGCCGACGCCCAGCTCTATTTTTCCGATAAACTCTGGCCGGATTTTACCCCGAATGATTTTCGAGCAGCGATTGAGGATTATGGAGAGAGGGGGAGGAGATACGGGGAGTAGCTTTTTAGGTTGTAGGTTTTTAGCTTCTTAGGGGGTAGGTTAGAAATATTTTATGATTGTAAATAACGCGCGTAAAGAAATTAACACATATAAAGATTTAATCGTGTGGCAAAGGTCTATGGATCTTGTTGTTGAGATTTATAGATTAACGGAATGTTTTCCCAGATCAGAGATTTATGGATTGACATCTCAGATGAGGCGATGCGCGGTCTCAATTCCCTCTAACATCGCGGAAGGAAGGAGAAGAGGAACCAGAAAAGACTATCGTCATTTTTTAATAATCGCTTACGGTTCCGGCGCGGAATTAGAAACACAAATTGAAATAACAAAAAGGTTATCCTTTGGCGAAAAATCAGATTTTGTAAAAGTTGAAAATTTATTAAACGAAATTATGAGGATGCTCAATAAAATGTTATCAACCTTAAAAAGCTAAAAACCTAAAAACCTAAGAAGCTAAGAAGCTAAGAAGCTAATATGATAATTCCAGATTTTAATCGAGAGGAGGGATTGTATCGTAAGGGCTATAGAACAATTGCCGGGGTGGACGAGGCGGGGAGGGGGCCGCTGGCAGGACCAGTGGTAGCCGCGGCGGTGGTTTTTTCGCCCGAAGTTTTTGATTTTGAACTTGGAAAAAGAGGAGTTAGAGATTCAAAAACTTTGAGTGGCGCGAAAAGAGAGGAACTTTACGAATTTATTACTCAAAAAGCCGGATGTTGGGGAGTGGGAATAGTCTCTGAAAAGACCATTGACAAGATGAATATTTTACAGGCATCTCTTTTGGCAATGAAAATAGCGGTTGAAAACCTTAAAAATAAACCGGATTTTTTATTGCTTGACGGCAATCACACGATAAAAAATTATCCCGTCTCTCAGATTGCCGCGCCCGGCGGAGACAAAATAATCATTTCAATAAGCGCTGCTTCAATTATCGCCAAAGTGACCAGAGACAGGATAATGTTTGATGTTCATCAAAAATTTCCCCAGTATGGATTTGATCGGCACAAAGGCTATGGAACAAAATTGCATCTGGAAAAAATAAAGGAACACGGATTTTGCGAGATTCACCGTAAAACTTTCAGGCCGATAAGGGATATGATAGAGAGATTGAGGAAATAAAAGCCTTGTCAAATGAGTGGAATCGTGTAATATAGAATAGTAATTAAGAAATTTTTATTCTTCCTTTGTAAAAGGGGGCTAGGGGGATTTTTAAAAAGGCGTGTTGGGTTAGCTATTATTTCTAACCGCCCATAACCTCTTTCTGAAACAAGTTCAGGATGACAATCTTAGTATATTTTATAATTTATAGAAATTAGGAAATTGGAACGAGAATTAAAATGTTTATATCTTAAAAATGTTTATTATGAGTACAAATGAAATAAATATGATGAGTATGCTGAAGGCGGGGGTTCATTTCGGCCATCAGAAAGCCAGGCGGCATCCGAAGATGAAGCCGTATATTTACGCGGAGAGAAACAATCTTAGCGTTATTGATCTTAAGCAGTCCTTAGAGAAGCTTGAAGAAGCGCGGGAATTTATTAAAAAAATTGTCGGCCAAAAGGGAGTTATTCTTTTTGTCGGCACTAAAAAGCAGGCCAAAAAAATCGTCAGGGAAACTGCCGAGCAATGTGAAATGCCTTATATCACGGAAAGATGGCTGGGAGGAACTTTGACGAACTTTAAGATTATTTTAGACAGAATAAAAAAATTCAGAAAGCTGGAAGAAGAAAAAGAAAGCGGGGAATTGGAGAAAAAATATACCAAAAAAGAGCAAGTGGAATTTGATAAAGATATCAAAAGAATGGAACTGAAATTCGGCGGAATAAAAAATCTTAACAAATTGCCGGAAGCGATCTTTATCGCTGATCCGAAGGAAAACGAAATAGCCGTTCAAGAGGCGCGAATAATGAATATTCCGGTTATCGCTTTGACTGACACCAACATAGACCCCGCAGAAATTGATTATCTTATTCCTTCCAACGATGACGCCATCGGAGCGATTCAAATGATGGTAGGCGCGATAGGGGAAGCGGTGATGGAAAGTAAAGCAGTATAGGAAGGGATTAAGCGAGGAGATATTTAAGAGGATAATTAACTAATTATTTATTAACGAATTAACGAATTAACGGATTGAATTTATGAAATTTGAAAAGTTTGAAGATTTGCCAATCTGGAAATTATCTTTGAAAATAACTAGAGATGTTTACGATTTGGCAAGCCAGCCGAAATTTAGCAGAGACTTTCCCTTGCGTGATCAGATAAGAAGAGCAATAATTTCCGTTAGTTCAAATATTGTAGAAGGATTCGAAAAGAATAATAACAATGAGTTTATTAGATATTTAAAGATTTCTAAGGGATCAGCTGGAGAAGTAAGAAATCAGCTTTTCGCCGAGGTCGAGAAACCGGAACTTCGGCACGGGGACTTTGGAACAAACAGAGAAAAAGAAGGAAGGAAAGGCCGCCGGAGCTACAGGCTGGATTGTTAAACCATTCCAACCGGAAAAATTGCTGGCAGTGGTTAAGAAACTTGTTGGGTAAGGGAGACTTTTTGTAATGGATATC
>DAOVOJ010000073.1 GCA_030629775.1 Candidatus Moraniibacteriota bacterium | reverse complement strand
GGATATATTCTTGCCCCGCACCTGAACGCCGCCGGGCGAATGGATCACGCCAACACCGCCTATCAGCTTCTGGTGACTAAATCAGAGGAAGAAGCCGAGGCTCTGATATTTAAACTTGAAAGCAATAATAGAGAAAGACAAAAAATTACCGAGGAAATCATCGGACAAGTAAAAAAGAATGTTAGCGCGAGATACCCCGACAAAAAGCTCCCTAAGATCATTCTTGAAAGCGACAAAAACTGGAAAGTTGGCGTGGCGGGACTGGCGGCCGGAAGATTAACTGACTATTTTGGCCGCCCGGTGATAATTCTTAATCAAAGAGACGAAGTAAGCGTCGGCTCGGGACGAAGTGTTCCTCAATTCAATTTAATTGACGCTATCAGCGCTTGCAAAGAACTGCTAATTCAATACGGCGGGCATTCCCAGGCCGCCGGATTGAAAATAGAAAACGCTAATTTAGAGAAATTTTACCAAAAAATAAGCAAAATCGCCGATAATCAGCTGGGAGGGGAAGATTTGATTCCCGTTATTTTGGTCAGCAAAGAGTTGTCCCCCCAAGATATTAATTGGGATCTTTGTGATCAAATCGCCAAATTCCAGCCTTTCGGCGAAGGAAACAAAAAGCCCTTATTTTCAGTAAAAGGCCTGGAAGTTATCGACATTCGCGGAGTGGGAATTGCCGGAGACAAGGGATATAGCAAGCACCTGCGAATGAATCTAAAAGCTAATTATAACGAAACAAAATATTTTAAAGCGATCTGCTTTAATCAAGGAAAAATGATCAAAGAAATAAAGACGGGCAGCTTGGTCGATCTTGTTTTTTTTCTGGAAATCAACGAATGGAACGGAAACAGGGAATTACAGTTAAATGTAGCAGATATTAGAGTCGAAAGTCTATAAAGTTTTTTCCCAATTTAAAAAGGCGTTAGTCCTAATATATTATTTAATGACAACGCCTTTTAATTTCTATTATTAAGGCGTTATGCTAAGCCTTAGAAATTCCATTTGCCGCAATGAAATGCCTGAGTGCTTAGCACAATTAGCTCCGCCCGGGTGAAGAGGCTGAACTTAGTCACCTATTATAATAACAGAAATCTTTTGACAGCACCTTTTCGTTGAAAGATGTCTATCGTTAACCTCTCACCATCTTCGCGTCTTCGCTTTTATTTATTTTTGTTTTTATTATTTTTTTTGCTTTTTTTAAAGCTTTTTGTTTTTACGCAAACACGCTTCAGACAGTTGAGAGAGGAGTAAGCATTAAATAATTAATATTCACTCCTCTCAGACCGTCTATATAGAATTGAATGGTAAGAAATTTTTCTTAAATTTCCCACGCTTTTTATTCTAAAGAGCTTTCTGGAGGTTTCCAGAACTGCTTTAAGTATGACACAAGAAAAATACCGTGTCAAGGGAAAAGCTTGGAACTTGGAACTTGGAACTTGAAGCACATAAAACATTGTAATTTTTAGCTTAAATTTTCTTTTATTTAAGCTAAAAATTAGCAGCCTAAATTTTATTTTTTCTTTTAACCAAAAATAAACCGCCTTTTAGGGGCGGTTTATTTTAAAAAATGACTTT
>DAOVOJ010000065.1 GCA_030629775.1 Candidatus Moraniibacteriota bacterium | reverse complement strand
TATACGTTATACGCTACACGTTTATGGCAAAACAGGAAGAAAAAATAATTGAAAAATTTCTGGAGTTCACTCTCCCTCTCTGGCTGCCTTTCGCGGCGCTTAGAAAATTGATTAAGGAATATTTAGAAGAGAGAAAGAAGAAAAAGGAGAGATAGAGAAAAAGTACTCTGATTTCACAGTACCACAGTCTAGTCTGTGGTACTGTGAAAATTTTTGATTTTAATTAATTTATTGAGAATAAATAATGAACAAGCCAGAAATAAAAAAAATTCTAGCTAAACTTGTCGCCATTAACACTTCTAATCCTCCGGGAAATGAAACGACTGCTGCCAGCTTCTTATCAGAATTTCTAAAAAATAAAACTCAAAAAATAAAATTAATTGGCAATAAAAAAAGAAAGAATATTATTGCTTTTTTCGGAAATTTAGAAAGTGATAATATTTTACTTTTCAACGGACATCTTGACACAGTTCCTTTTAATAAAACTGAATGGCAAACTAATCCTTTGAAATTAACCGAGAAAAATGGATCTTATTATGGACGAGGCGTCGCTGATATGAAAGGAGGAGTTGCGGCAAGTATTTTCGCAATTTTAGAAGCGGAAAAATTGGGATATTTGAAAAACAAACAAGTTATTTTTGCCGGTTCGGCGGACGAGGAAACTGGAGCAAGCAGTGATTTTGGCAGCAAAATGATCATTGATTACTTAGTAAAAAATAAAATTAGAGTTAAAGGAGCTTTAATTCCAGAGCCTAGTGGAAATAAAAAATTACTTACTCTTAATCTGGGGCACAGAGGATTAATTTGGTTAAAAGTAAAAAGTTTTGGAAAAGCGGATCACGCCGGACTTTTACGAAAAGAAGACAACTCTATTCTTAAAATGCAAAAGTTTATTCAGGGGCTATATAGTCTTTTTCCTAAAAATCCAAAGAAGGTTAAAGGAATTCCGCAGAGCTCTATAAGAATCACTTTTATAAATAGCGGTAATGACCAGCATTATAATCTGATGCCGCAGATGTGTGAAGCAAATTTTGATATCAGAATTTCGCCAAATGAAAATAATGAAAAAACGATAAATAGAATAATGAAAATAGCTAATAAGCTTAACATTGAGATGCAAGTTATTAAAAATACTCCGTCAAGTAAAATTTCAAAACAAGAAAAAATAGTTAAAGTTCTTGAAAATGTTTTAAAGTCAAGAAAGCAAAAATATAAATTTGGTTTTGCTTCTCCAACTTGCGACGCTCATTGGTATATAAACGCCGGCATTCCAACAATAAACGGACTGGGTCCCGTCGGAGAAAATGTCCACGCGCCTGATGAACGCGTTTTAGCTGAAAGCATTTACGACAGAGTTGATTTGTTTGTTGATTTAATTAAAAATTTTTAAATAAGAATGAAAAATAAATATGATGTGATCGTTGTTGGCGCCGGTCCCGCGGGATTAAGTTGCGCGGAAGTTTTAGCCAAGGGCGGCAAATCCGTTTTGGTCTTGGAAAAAAACAATGAAATCGGTCCTAAAATTTGCGCTGGCGGTTTGACGGCAAAAGTAGAAAAAGAAAACATTATTTCCCTGCAAGACACTGGTAAAATTTTTTATTCAATAAAGTTTCATTTTTCTAAAATATGTAGAAAGTTCGCTGAATCTGAACCTATCGTGGCAACCATTGATCGCGGTAAGTTAGGAAAAATAATGCTGGAAAAAACAATAAAAAGCGGGGCGGAAATAAAAACAGGAATTAAAGTAAAAGAGATTAATGAAAATTCAATAAGCGTTAACGGGCAAGAGATGAAATATAGTTATTTGGTTGGAGCTGACGGAAGTAATTCAATAGTAAGGAAATTCTTAGGCATAAAAACTGAAAAATTATTAACAACCTTGCAATATACAATTCCTCAAAAAATCCAAGAATTTGAAGAAATGGAATATTTTTTTGATAGCAGAATTTTTAATGGCTATTTTTGGATTTTCCCTCACAAAGATTACACAACAATCGGTAGCGGTTATTATCCAAAATTTACTCATAAAAATCATTTTAATTTTAAAAGCTCCTTTGAAAATTGGCTAAGCAGCCGTCATATTAAAACAACCGGATTACAATTAGAAGGTTTTCCAATTAATTTTGATTATCAAGGATACCAGTTTGGCAACAAATTTTTAATTGGCGACGCGGGAGGATTTGCTTCAGGGTTAACGGGAGAAGGAATTTATTTCGCGATAGTTTCCGGCAAAGAAGTAGGCAAAAAAATTATTGATTTACAATATAATTGTCCTGGAATTTCCAAGATTTTAAAAATTAAAAAAAATCACGAGAATCTTCTTAGCTTGGTTTGCTTTTTTAATGACCTTTCGCCAAATCTCGGATTTAAAATAGTATCATTTCTTTATAACCTGCCTTTGTTTAAAAAAATAATTAGCAGAATTGTGAGCTAACAAATTTAATTCACTTAATTTAAAACTATGGGAAGAAGTCAAAAATTAAAACAACAGAGAAAATTATTGAGAGAACGAGAAGCGGTAAATAAAAAAGAAAATAAAAAAGGAATTTTAATCGTTGCTATCGTGATTATTTTAATCGCCGTTTTGGGATTTGAAATAAGCCAGCTGTCCCGCAACGGGAAAGAAAATAATAAAATAACAAGTCCTGAGACGAAAATAAATAACGAGGAGAAAACAACGGAAGAAAATGAAGAAAATAAAATCGCCGTCATTAAGACGGAAAGAGGAAATATAAAATTGGAGCTTTTTGCCAATGACGCTCCCAAGACAGTGGAGAATTTTGTTAAACTAGCTAACGAAAATTTCTATGACGGGATAAAGTTTCACCGCGTTATTCCTGATTTTATGATTCAAGGAGGCGACCCAATCACCAAAGGAATAGCAGAAAAAGATTTTGTTTATGATCCAAAAAACAATCCTAATAATTTACCGATAGCCGGTACGGGAGGGCCGGGTTATCAGTTTGAAGATGAAATTAATCCCTGGAATTTAGGACTTTCCGAAGAAGAAATTGAGTATTTGGAAAATCAAGGCTATCAATATACCCGCGATTTACAATCGCGCAAAGTAACCGTCGGTGCTCTGGCAATGGCAAATTCCGGACCAAACACCAACGGCAGCCAATTTTTCATCGTCAC
>DAOVOJ010000069.1 GCA_030629775.1 Candidatus Moraniibacteriota bacterium | reverse complement strand
GTATTTTATCTCTTGCCAACCCCAAGAATATTAAAATGGCTATTGCTCAGGGTGATGTCAGTATTCTAACTCGTGTTTCCGGTATTGGGCGAAAAACGGCGGAAAGAGTAATTTTAGAATTAAAAAACAAAGTTGAAATTGGCGCTGACGAATTGGAAGGCGGTGGTCAAGCAGCCAGTGATAATATAGATGCGATTGAGGCGCTGATAGGCTTAGGCTATCGTCCCGCCGAGGCCCAAGCGGCGCTCAAAGAAATTCCTTCGGAGATAGAGAGCGTTGAGGAAAAGATCAGATGGGTTTTGAAAAAAATAGGGAAAAAATAAAAAAAAGATATTATGAGTCGAGATTGACTCATAATATCTTGTACAACTTTTTCAAACGGAATAATTGCATCAAGAGGCATTATCACTTGATCTATTGATCTTATACCTTTTGGTGTTAATTTTATTTTCCGTTTGTCGGCGGAAAACTCTATCCAACCAACATCTACGAAAGTTGCCAAATCATCAGGCAGTTCTTGCGGTTCTTCGTTTATAATATCATAAGATACTATACCTTCTTTTTCTAATCTTCTGAATGCTTCTTTCAAAACATCTACACTCAAGAAGTTATCTTTTTCAGGAGTTCTTCTTAGGAATTTCAAAACGAATCCGCCAGGTTTTCTTATTTCAATTTCATTCTTATTTGCCATTTATTGGCACCTCCTATTTGTAAAGCTATCACATTTTTTATAATTGTCAATGATTTTTGAATAAAATGATAAATAATATGGACGATATTAACCCACAAAAGATTATAGAAAAAATTAGGGACGACTATGATTTGATTGCCAGAGAATGGGATTTGAGCAGGAATAGAGCTTCTAAGTTAAAAACAAATTTAATAGATGAAGTAAAACCTAAAACTAAGGTTTTAGATATTGGATGTGGTAATGCGCTGACACTGCCTTTCGTTTTAGAAAAAGGCGCTTTTTATTTTGGCTTGGATATATCAAAAAAGCTTATTGAAATTGCTGAGGAAAAATACGCAAAAGAAGTAAAAGAAGAAAAAGCGAAATTTATCGCGGGACAGGCGACTGCTTTGCCTTTTAGAAATAAAGAATTTGATTTTGTGATCAGCTTTGCCGTGTTGCATCACATTCCTTCAGAAGAACTTCGCAAAAAGTTTTTTGAGGAGATTAAAAGAGTTTCAAAGCCAAACGCAAAAGTGAAAATTATTGTTTGGAATATTCTTAATAAATGGGCAAATGATAGATTTAATATTAGCGGTCAGCTTGTGGGAAAACAAAGCGGAGATGTTACTGTTCCTTGGAAAGCGACTCAAGGAAAAACTATCAATCGTTATGCCCATCAATTTTCCAAAAAAGAACTTTTGTCTCTTGCAAAAAACGAGGGATTTAGAAATATAAAAATTGATTTTTTTAATAGAGCGGGGAAAAGGATAGAGAATGGAGAAGAAATGGTTTTGGAAGCGGAAAAGTAAAGTTTTTATTTTTTCAACTTTTTTACCATATATCCATCTTCAAGTCTATAGTCTAATTTCCGATAATAATTTCGCACGCCCACTCCGCTGATGACGGCGATTTTTTTTATGTTGAATTCTTCTGTAGTAATTCTTTCTGCTTCGGCGATTAGTTTTTTACCAAGTCCAGTATGTTGGGGAGATTTTTTATTTTTGGATTTTATAGGAACGAGTTGACCGTAAGTATGGACTTCACGGATAATAGTAGCGTCTTGAAGAGCGGGGAAAATTGATTTGTTAATAAGATTCTTACAGACTAAAGTCTGAACTCCATTTTTATTTATTCTCAGTCTTAGCAGCGAATAAAGATTTTTTCTTTCTAAATCTTCAAAACTCAAAAATATTTCTTTGCCATCCGAAGCGTTATAATTTTGACGGAATAGTTTTAAATTTCTGATCACCCCTTGCCCATTTCTAAAAAGGAGGGGATTTTCATCTCTCACTTCCCGACATCTTATACATTTACACTGCCATCCCTCTTCTTCTGATTTTTTCTTTAAAACCTGTCTTAAGTTTGAAACTTTATTTCCAGCGACGATACTTGTTGAAGGAATATCTCTAATAAGGCGAGTAATGCGGACATAATATGGAATTATCTTTTTTATTTCAGCAAGCAAATCCAGAAGTTTTTTGTCAGAATACGGCTTATATTTTCCAGTTTTCAACCATCTATAAATCGGAGCGTTTTTTACGACAACGCAGGGATAAATTTTGAGCATATCCGGCTGAAAGTCAGGATTGGAAAATAATTCTCTAAACATTTCCAAATCTCTTTTATAATTTGATCCAGGAAGATCTGGCATCATATGATAGTTTATTTTAAACCCGGCTTCTTTTAATAATTTAGTCGCTTT
>DAOVOJ010000006.1 GCA_030629775.1 Candidatus Moraniibacteriota bacterium | reverse complement strand
CCCCACGATCGCCGTCATTCCCTGCCCAAAATCAAAATGCGTCTTCTCGGCGAAAGACTTAAAGCCTGATAGTTCTAATTTCTTGAGATACATAATTCCTTTATTAACTTTACAAAAACCGCGTTCGTCCAACTGAAACCGCTTGCGGTAAGATACCTTCCGGATTTACCAACGCTAAGTTTTGCCACATCATATTTTTCCCAGAATTTCCCGGTTTCTTGAAAAACTTTTTTATTCAAATTCAACCACTTTATGGCGAGTCTTCTGGCATCTTCTTCAAAACCGTAATTTAATAATCCTTTAATCACAATCCACTGTTGATTTGGCCAGCCATTCGAATAATCCCATTGTTTGAACTCTCTGGATAAACCTCTTTTCTGAGTATTTGTCAGTCCGCCCTTGCATTCAAATACTTTTAATTTTTCCTTCGCTTTTTCAGCTTGCGCCTTTGAGGCGAGTTTTGCCCAAAGCGGATAAAATCCCGCCAGTGAATAAAAATCACTTTGCTTTTTGAGTTTATAATTATAATCAAAGAAAAAATTTTGATCTTTATTCCACATTAATCTTGACATTTCTCTCTTTCTCTTTTTCGCCTTTTCTAAAAATATCCTTTCCTTTGATTTGTTATTTAAAATTTTGTAAATTTCGGCGATATCCGTTTCGTATTTATATAAACATGAATTAAGATCGGCCGGCAAATAATCTAAACAATTATTGTTGAATCGGGATGTTGTATCCCATCCGGATTCAATCTCGGCTAATAAATGTAAATCAAAAGGATGATAATATCGGGATAAATCATTACGCGGCTGACGATCTTCCCCGCGCCAGTATTTTTCCAATTCGCTCTCAGCGATTTTTACCGTTTTCTTAAGCCATTTTTTATCTTTTGTAACATCAAATATTTCTCGTATCATTGAAGTAAGAAAAGGTGGCTGTGAATTACCAAGGTAATAGAATTTATTCGCCATGGGAATGATACCAAATCTTTCATAAAGATAAACAAAATTATCCACCATCCCTTTTGCTAAATTTATTTTTCCGGATGCAACCAATCCAAGAATAATAAAATAACTATCCCAATAAAATTGAAAGTTTTTAAGCCAAGGCGTGTTCGGCGACACGAACTTATTTGGCAATCCAACGAAGAGCTTTTTATCTTTTGGAAAAGAAAAAGTTACCTTCTTCCAATAATTTTCAATATATTTTAGACACTCTTTGTAATTTTCCTCCATAATGCATTTTTTACTTTTTTACATCTCTGTTATTCATTATAAAGCAAAAACCCAAAAAATGGAAATTTAGTCTTGCAATCCCAGGCACTCGGGACAATTTTCTATTTTTTTTAATTACCTTGAATTATTAAATAACACTCTTTGTCATTCCGACCGAAATAACCTTGAAGCGATAGCCGAAGAGGGAACGGAGCGGAGGAATCCCTTCAACATTGTTTATAGCATAGATATTATTTTTTATGTTTTACATTGTTTAAGGGATTTCTCACGGAATTTATGCTGATGAATATCAGTGCTATCGTTCCGTTTCGAAATGACAAAAAGAGTTTTATAATTCAAAGAATTTGCTTAAAAGCTCTAAACCTAGTATGCTAAAAACAATCTCTCAAAACTTTTGACTTTACGGACTTTCGACTTTATAAACTTTACAGACTTTACAGATTCCCCATGAAATACGCTTTTATCCTTGGCCGCTTGCCGGCTCTTTCTATCGCTGAAATACTGGCGGTGATGGAAAAATTGAAAATAAAATACAGTACTGAAATAATCTCTCAAAAGATGCTGGTTTTGGATATTCAAGAAAAAATTGATTGCCAAGAAATTCTAAGGACGATGGGCGGAACGATAAAAATAATCTTAGTATCAAATATTAAATATCAAGTATTAAATATTAAAAAATCAAAACTCAAAGAATCTCAAACTGAAGAACGAGACATTCTTTCTGCTTTAAGAGATAAAATAAAAACAGAAACAAAACAATCAAACAAAAAACTACTTATTGGATATAATATTTATTCTGCCGACAAAATAGAACAAAAAGAGCTCAACCAATTTTCAAAACTTATTAAAAAAAATATAATCGCTCTGAAAAAGGAATTAAAAAAAGAGGAAATAAACTGCCGCATTGTGATGCCCAAAAATTATGAAACAGAACTTTCCAGCGCCAGTATCGTCAATAATAAAATTTTAGAGAAAGGAATTGATTTGAATTTTATTATAACCTCCCCCTGCCCCCTTCCTGAAATAAATTCAGGACAGGCTCTTGACAAGGAGGGGAATATAGGAATTATGCTTGGCAAAACCGTTGCCATTCAAGACATTGAAAGCTATAGTCGTCGCGATTATGAACGGCCTCAGCGGGAAGCAAAGATTGGAATGATGCCGCCAAAACTCGCCCAAATAATGCTGAATTTAGCACAAGTAGAAAAAGACCAGCTCATTATGGATCCCTTCTGCGGCACCGGCGTTATTCTTCAGGAAGCTCTTTTAATGGGATGCCGGGTCATCGGATCAGACGCCAACGAAAAACAAGTTCAAAACACCAAAAATAATTTAAAATGGCTAGAAGAAAATTATTTATCCCCCAAAATGTTTTATCAGGTGTCCAAAATAGACGCTATGCATTTGGCAAAAAAGATCAAATCGTCCTCTCTTGACGCCATCGTTACTGAAACAACTCTGGGGCCAATTTACACCCAAGCCCCCGCGCCGAAGGAGATTAGAAATAATTTTAAAAAACTGGAAAAAATATATCTTAAATTTTTAGCTCAAGCCAAAAAAATATTAAAACCTGACGCTCAACTTGTCATAACCATCCCCTGCTATCAAATTAAAAAAAGCAAGTTCATTCTAATGCCTATTGTTGACATTCTCAAAAAAACAGGCTACTCTATCAAAGAACCTCTTCCGGAAGATATTTTGGGTAAAATCAGCCCAACACCGGAGATCACTTCAAGAAACACGCTTATTTACTCCCGTCCAAATCAAATAGTCGGAAGAGAAATACTTGTCCTTAAATTATAACTTACGATAAAATTTTCCCCTCCTTACCAAGAGCCTGTCCTGAATTTATTTCAGGAAGGGGGCAGGGGGAGGTTGAAAATAATTTTATACCTCACAAACTTTTAACCTTATAAACTTTTAACTATTTACTATGGCACATAAAAAGGCAGGTGGCACCACCTCCAATCTAAGAACCAGCAATCCTAAATATTTGGGCGTCAAACTTTTTGGCGGTCAATTTGCCAATGTGGGCAACATTATCTTAAGACAGCGAGGCAACAAATTCCGCCCTGGAGCAAATGTCGGACAAGGCAAAGATTTCACTCTCTTTGCCCTCAAAGAAGGTTTTATTAAATTTGTTGAGAAAAGAATTAAAAGCTACGACGGAAGCAAAAAGAGGGTTAAATTTGTAAGCGTGGAAAAAGAAGGACAGGATGTGAAATAATTTAGCATTTTAGGCTTAACGCAAAATTGAAACAAAAAAACAGCGCGAAATACTCACGCTGTTTTTCGTTTTTATTCTTATTAATTTTATTTTATCTCATCCTCCATCTTATAAAAATCTTTTTAAAGTTAAAATAAAAATTGTCGTACTACAGCATTATTATATTACTGCGACATTGCCCCTAAACTAAAAAACGATATATACACCACAACTATTTTTTCACGCAGATTTTCACAAACTCCATAAACAGCGGATGCGGGCTCATAGGGCGGGATTTGAATTCGGGATGGAATTGGGAAGCGACAAAAAACGGGTGTTTGTCTTTTGGAAGCTCCGCGATCTCCATCAGCCGTCCGTCCGGCGAAGTCCCCGAAAAGATCAAACCCTTGTCTTCTAAAATTTTAATGTACTCCGGATTGACCTCCCACCTGTGGCGGTGCCGTTCGGAAATTTCGCTGGTTTTATAAGCGCTTTTAGCAATTGTTCCACTTTTCAATTTTGCCGGATACGCCCCGAGCCTCATCGTCGCGCCGTAATTTTTCTCGCGCAGATTTTTTTTCTGTTCGGGCATAATATCTATAACAGGATATTTTGTATTTTTATTAATTTCAGAAGTATTCGCTTCATTTAACCCGCAAACATTTCTGGCAAATTCAATACAGGCAATTTGCATTCCATAGCATAAGCCTAAAAATGGAATTTTGTTTTTTCTTAAGTATTCAACGGTTTTTATTTTTCCCTCAATTCCCCTGCCTCCAAATCCCCCGGGAACTATCACTCCGTCCAGTTTTTTTAACTCCCCAAGTTTTGCGGGATTTTTTTCATATTCCTCGGAATTTATCCATTTAATGATTGGTTTTCTGTTATTCGCCCAGGCGGCGTGCCTCACGGATTCAATAACGGAAATATAGGAATCAGCAAGAACAAAATCGCCGGTGTTAAAATATTTTCCGACTATGCCAATTCTGACCGGCTTATCAAAATTCTTAATCTTTTTTGCCAAAGCTCTCCATTCTTTCAAATCCTTCTGCCTGATTCTCATATTAAATTTTGATAGTATCTTCTGCGCCAAATCCTCATTGTCAAAATTCACGGGAACATCATAGATTGAATCAACATCCGGCGCCGACAAAACGCAGTCTTTTTCAACATTGCAAAACATTGATATTTTTTCTCTTCTTATTTCATCGATCAGAACTTCGCTTCGGCACAAAATAAAATCCGGCTGAATTCCGGCTGAATTAAGAGAGCGAGCAGCATATTGAGTCGGCTTGGTCTTCATTTCCCCTATTTTGTTCGGAATTGGAAGATAGCTTACCAGAAAGAAAATAACATCGCCGGGTTTTTGGAGCTTCAACATACGCGCCGCTTCCAAAAACAACACATTCTGGTATTCGCCTATCGTTCCGCCGATTTCAATCATAACAAAATCCGCCCCTGTATTTTTACCGACTTTTTTTATTCTTCTGATAACCTCAAGCGGAATGTGCGGCACGACTTCAACGCATTTGCCGTTATATTCCAAATTTCTCTCGCGATGTATCACCGATTCATAAACTTTGCCGGTCGTCATATAATTATCCGACAAAATATCAACATCTAAAAATCTTTCATAGTTTCCGATGTCTTGGTCAGTTTCAATTCCATCGTCAGTCACAAAAACTTCTCCGTGCTCAATCGGATTCATTGTTCCGGCGTCAACATTAATGTATGGATCAATTTTAATCGCCGTCACTGAAAATCCCTTGCTCTGTAAAACTTTCCCGATTGAAGCGGCGGCAATGCCCTTGCCAATGCCCGACATTACCCCGCCAGTAATGAAGATGTATTTTGTTGTTGACATAAAAATGGATAATTAATTATCAACCTCGCTTTATAAACTTTTTATTAAATTTAAAATAGATAATATAAAAAATATAAAAAATGGAACAAGTACAATAAGCGCTATTAATTTATACAACCAGAAAGAATCATATTTTTTTAAGTTAGTTGATTTTTTCAAAACAGAAAAATCTTTTAACTCTAACATTTCCTTAGCTTCATTTATTTTTGAGATTGGCACAAAAATCTTTTTTCCCATGAAAGAAGAGCTGCCATAAATTACATTTACGGCATTAATATCATAATCTTCTAACTGATAACTAATTTTTTCGTTTTTCAACTTTTGGCAAATAAGATCACATTCAGTAATATTTGCCGTTGATATTAAAAATACAAATTGTTCTGACTCTTTACTAAAAAATGCTTTCTTGTCATTCATAAAAATTATTTAATTGTAATAAAAATGGAGTCAATGACTCCATTTTTATTATTCTTCTTTGACCACCACGACTTCCACCCTCGCCTCTAATCCGTGGTCAAGACTGATTATCACTTCGTATTCTCCGACTTCTTTTATCGGCTCGGCAATATTGATCTTGTTTTTCTCTATTTCAAATCCCTGTTCTTTTAAAGCGGCGGCAATATCGTCCCGACTGACCGCGCCAAAAAGTTTTCCGCTTTCATCGGCCTTGACTGAAATTTCCACTGACAGCCCCTCCAGATTCTCCGCCGACCCTTCGGCCATTTTTAATTCTTCCTCGGATTTTTTGGCTTGCACCTCCTTAAAGACTTCTATTTCCTTTTGGGCGTTTTCGGTAGCCGGCTTGGCAATTCCCTTGGGAATTAAAAAGTTCTTGGCGTAACCGTTCGCCACTTCTTTAACATCGCCGACTTTCCCCACTCCCTCTGTTTCTTTTAAGATAATTACTTTCATAGTTTTACAATTAGATTTGTTATTTAAAAAAAATTCACACTTCTTCTCTCGCCAATATCCCTCCACTCAACTTCCACTTTTTCCACTCTCGCTTCCTTAGGACCATTATAACACCATTTTATTAATTTATTCAAGTCCTCTTTTTCTCCTTCCGCTAAAATTTCCACTCTGCCATCAGATCTATTTTTCACCCAGCCGGTTAAATTCAATTCCTCGGCTTTTTGCTTGACGTTTAAGCGGTAAAAGACTCCTTGAACTTTGCCAGATATTAATAAATGAATTTTTTTAAGCATATAAATTTCGTAAACCTTCTTTGTGTCTTTATATTTTTTAATCATCTTAACAGCTCCATCGCCTTCTCCAACTGCGGATCCCTGTTTTCTTCATAATCTTCAGCGATCATCTCAACTTCAACATCCGGCTCAAGTCCGTTTTTATTAATGTCTGTTCCATTGGGCGTCAGCCATTTGGCAACCGTAACTTTTAAGCTGGAACCGCCTTTTAATTCCCTCACCTCCTGAACCAATCCCTTGCCGTAAGTTTTGGTTCCCACTAACTTTGAATTTTTATTGTCTCTCAACGCTCCCGCCAAAATTTCCGAAGCGCTGGCGCTTCCTTCATTTACTAAAATCACCACCGGCAAATTCCCCAAACGATCTCTTCCCCAAGATTTAAATTCTTCTTTTTTATTTTTAGATTCTTCAATGACAACGACTTTGTCTTTCGGAATAAATCGGCTGGCCACTTCCACGGCAATATCTAAATATCCTCCCGGATTATTTCGCAAGTCAAGAATTATTCCTTTGGGATTACTAACCAAAATTTCATTGATCTCTTTATTTAATTCATCGCCGGTATCCCGGGCAAACTGGCTTATTTTGAGATAAACAATTCCGTTGTCTTTCATTTCCCATTCAACGCTTTTCACGTCAATGGTGTCCCGGACAATTTCAATCTCTTTAAAATCGCCAAGTCCGTCCCGAATAACGGTCAACTTTACCACTGTTCCTTTTTCGCCCCTGATCATTCTGACCGCTTCATCAATGTCTATGATTCCAAACCTTCCCGGCACCACTTCCTGCTCGTCAATTTTAATAACTTTATCCCCCGCCAGCAAGCCCGATTTTTCCGCCGGGCTGTCTTTCAAAGGAGCAATGATTGTCAGAAAACTGTCCCGCACGCCAATCTCCGCCCCAATTCCTTCAAAACTTCCTTCGGTGTCTTCGGTAAACTGCTGGCTGGCTTCGGGATCAAGAAAAATAGTGTAAGGATCGTCCAAAGAATTGACCATTCCCGAAACGGCTCCATAGACCATCTCTTGATAATCAAGCGGTTCCAAAGTGTATTTTTCCTCAACTAATTTCCATGTATCCCAAAAAATATCAAAGTCAATTTTTTCTTGATTTTCTGTTATTTCAACGCTCTCTTTATTGGTAACGCTATCGTACCCCGGATGCCTATCTTCCGTCAAATAGCTGCTTCCCAACAAAAAACCAGAATAAAAGATAACTATTAAAAAGATTATTTTAGGAATGTATTTTTTCATAAAATCATTATATTATTGTATTGTTGTATTGTTAGTCACTTCTATCATTCAACAATAGAACAATACAACAATAAAACAATTTAATTAAAAATCCCTTCGCAATATTCTTGAATTTTACTATAATTATCGCCCACTGGCAAGAGGATATAAGAACCCTTTTCGTCTCTTGAAGAATACAATAATCCTTCCGAGCTGGTATCAAAAACTTTTTTCTTTATTTTAGCTCCGTCGATCTTTTTCGCCATAACCGCCATTTCCTGAATTTCCCATAGCTCCATATCAGTTCGAATATGATTGCCTACCGAATTAAAAATGTTGACTACTTTTAAAGGATTAGTTAGCACGCCAAGGTTCAACGCTTTATTTTTCAAAGCGACTAAGATCTGCTGCTGTCTTTTCGCCCGATCAAAATCACTGCTGCTAAATCTGGCTCGCGCAAAAAGCAAAGCCGTTTTGCCGTCAATTGTTTGAACGCCCGCGGGCAAACTGATCATCCCTTCTTCAAACTGGTTCGGCTCATAAAACGGTTTATTTAAGGTTATTGTCACACCTCCCAAAGTATCAATGATCTCCTCAAAAGCTTTGAAATCAGCGCTGGCCGCGTAATGAATGTCCAGCCCGGTAATTTTAGCCACCGCCTTTTTGCTATATTTAAGCCCTTCCTGCGATCGTTCATTCAGATTTTTATTTTTATCCTCTGAAAAACCAACAGCGTAAACCTCGTTGATCTTATGCTCATAATTATGATAAGGAACCTTAACATAAAGATCTCGGGGAATGGAAATCATCGCCGCTTCCCCCGTCCGAGGCTTGACGCTTAACACCATAATGGCATCCGTCAAAAGTCCGCCGTGCGGATCGCCCACTCCCCTGATCCCCAAAAGTAAAATGTTAATTCTATCAAGCTCGTTATTTTTTACTCTTTCAATCGCCGACAAATCGCTTTCGCTTTCCACCGGCAAAATCTGAAAAAAATGATCTCCCATCGGCAGCATCATAATGACACTTTTAACCACCGAGTTTTTTGAACCGGTAATTTTATCAAAAGTTGAATTTACTTTATATACCGCCAGACATCCCGATCCGGCGATCATCAGCAAAATAATTCCGAGAATCAAAAAAGTTTTTCTTATTCTGAATTTCAAAACTCTTTTTAAAAAACTCCCTTTTTGGGAAAATCTCAGCGCGTTAAATTCCGAAGAATTAATTACTTCGTCTATCACTTTTTGAGAATCAAATTCTTTTTGAGAAGGATAATAAACCATAGAGAATTAGTTTGTTAATAAATCATTTCCTTATGAATTGCGAAACTTATTATTAAGATTGTCATCCTGAACTTGTTTCAGGATCTGTCGTCTGTTATATTTAGCTTTAAGATAAATATAAAAGCATAATGTAGCACATGACAGATCCTGAAACAAGTTCAGGATGACATTATTCGGGAATGACAATTAAAATTTGGTATTTCGTTATTCAAGGTGATTCGTTAATATAAATAACTCCCATATCTTTCCCGTCTCTCCCCGCCTCCCGACACAACGATCCCGGACTTAAATGATAATTGTTATTAATGGAATCAATAAATTCGGGATTGACGGAAATGTTGGTCTCGCTTAGATCGCAATTATTCAACGAGCAAAAATAATTATTTTGATTATTCCAAATATTATTAAACTCAATTTCCGTTTCGGCGCTGTATTGATCAACGCTAATTCCGGCGCAGAGTTCGCAAATACCGTTGTCGGTAATAATATTGCTGTTTATTTTTGCCGACGATTGAAGCAAATAAACACCGTAAGTGGGACCGTAATAATCGCCATAATGATTATTATAACTAATCGTATTGTGTTCTATTAAAGCGGATGATTGGTATAAGTCAATCCCGACACGGTTATCAGTGATAAGATTATTGACAATTTTAACGATGGGCAAATTCTCTTCTTGCTCCTTACTTTCTTCATCGCTATTTTCGCCGCCGTCTGACTCTGTCAATTTGCCTTTTTCCAATCTCTCTTTGGGAGTGTTGTTTTCTGTATTTTTATTGTTATAAATTTGAATTCCTTTGGCGCTTAAGCGGGAAATGTTTTTTTGAATTAAGGGAAAGGAATTTCCGCGAATGTAAATGTTGTAGTCGTTATTTTCAATAATATTATTCTCAACAACCGGTGAAGCGGAATCAATAAAGATCCCGTTTAAATTTTTGCCCGAATTAGTAATAACAAAACCGCTTAATTTTGTTTCCTCGGTAACGCCTTCGGGGAAATAAACGACATTGCCGGAATGACCGCCATCAATAATAACTTTGTTTTGTGTTATTTCGTCCTGAGGCTCCGGCTGATTATTTTCATTATTATCATCGCCCTCAACTTGTTCGTTTTCAATTTTTGTTAAAGTATGAATTTTAAAAAGCAAAGATTCTTCTTCTCCCATCAAACTTACCCCTTCTTTCATAACAATATTTTCCTGATAAACCCCGAAAGCGACCTTAATTAAATCGCCCGAGTAAGCGCTGTTAATGGCTTCTTGGATTAACTGATAGTCTTCCGGCACTTTAATGACGATCCCGCAGTTTTCATCAACTTCGCCGTTGCAGTTATCATCAACTTGATTACGGCAAATTTCTTCCCGGCCGGGATTGATATTTTCATCATCGTCGCGGCAATCCTGAAATTTTGGAAACCCGTCACCATCAAAATCAAAATTTAAATAAGTGTTTATTAAAACAGGAGCTATTTTTACAAAACTTTTTTCAGCCAGTTCAATGGCTAAATTATTTTCTTCGCCGCCATCAAGATTATCATTCTCCGTAACAATTCCCAAAGAATCAAAACTGGTTTTTGCCGGATTATCGTCATCGTTATTTATTGTTTGCTTTTCCTCGTTTACAAAACTTTCAGCTTTAAATTTTAAATCATCTCCGGTTTTCTCGTTCAAAGAAACAAAAACGGCCCCGACGGCGACTGTTAAAACGGCGGCTAATCCTATTAAAAACTTCTTATTAATAAAATTTACATTCATCAAATAAATTTATTTTTCACTCAACTTCATTATTTCCATTCTACTTTAAAATCCCTTTTCTGTCTATAATAGAGTCTGCCCCCTTTCCATTATAAAAATCTTTGCTATAATGAAATTAATGGACTTAGACTTCCTTACTTGAACCTGTCATCCCGAGCGACGATAGGAGCCGAGGGATCTGTAAAAGAGTAGAGCGTGTGTTTTAATATATCTTTACGAAATACAAGCATATAGCTCTTACAGATTCCTCCACTTCGTTCCCTCTTCGGCTATCGCCGCAGGGTCACTTCGGTCGGAATGACAGGAAATAATGAAATTAACGATTTTAAAATTAACCAAAACACTATGATTGACTATTTCAGCCAGCTTAACCAAGCAATCGGGGCCTATGCAGGCATAGACGCGGCTTCGTACATTGTCGCGATTATTATTTTAATCGTTTTTTTCGTCATTGCCCAAATCACAAACTTCTTGTTCAATAAAGTTTTTATGGCGTTGGCCGCGAAAACAAAAACGGATGTTGACGATAAAATAATGAAAATATTGGATACACCAATATTTTATTCCGTTGTTCTTCTTGGCGCCTATCAATCTTTTACTTATATTGAGGCGCTTTCAGGATATTCGGACGATTTTTCCAAAATTATAAAATCTCTGGCGATAATTATATGGGCGCGCGCGATTTCCAAACTTGCGCAGGTTGTAATTGTCGGAATCGGTTTTAAATTCGCCGCTAAAACAAAATCAACTTTAGACGATGAACTGATGCCGCTTTTTCAAAAACTTAGCAGCATCGTTATTTATTTCGCGGGAATAATGCTCCTGCTTAAAGTTTGGGATTGGGATATTACTCCCCTTTTAGCTTCGGCTGGAATTATGGGTTTTGTGATCGCTTTCGCCGCGCAAGATACTTTATCTCATTTATTTGGAGGAATTTCCATATATTTTGACAAGCCGTTCAGGGTGGGAGATCGCATTCAGCTTGAAAGCGGAGAGATCGGAAATGTTTTGGAAATCGGTATCAGGTCTACGAAAATAAAAACATTTGATGAAACTGTGATCGTTATTCCTAACAGCACAATAGCAAGTTCTAAAATTATAAACTACAATCAGCCGGAGGCAAAAATTAAAAACAAAATAAAAGTTATGGCTGCCTATGGATCTGATATAGATAAAGTTAAGGAAATTCTTCTTGATATCGCGAATAATATAGAAGGCGCGGAAAGTGATCCCTCGCCATCAGTTGATCTTGTCGCGCTGGGAGATTATGCCTTAGAGTTTGTTGTCACGATATGGGTTGATAATCCTTCAAATCAATTCTCTGTCAAAGTAAAAATGAACGAAGAAATTTATAAGAAATTTAATAAAGAAAACATAAGCATTCCTTATCCGACTCAGGATATTTATTTAAAAAATGGTAAGCAGAATTTAAGTGTATAAGTTGACAAATTCAAATATTTTATGCTAACATACAATTATGAAAAATAAACGGATTAATCTGAGAATTCATCATTTCTTTGACATTATCCGCGCTTTTGGGAAAGGAGAGAATAACCTATCTCCTCATCCTTACGGGCATTCATTTCATAAAATAGCCATGATTATTAGAAATAATCCTGACCTAAAAATAAAAAATGTTATTGGATGCGACAGCGTTTGCGAAGGGTGTGTTCACTATAAAAAAGACTATTGCGATGATAGCATAGATTATAGAAAAGATTTTGTTTTAAAGGAGAAATTTAATGACCAAATAGATAAACGAATTATTGAGAAATGCTCGATCAAAAAAGGAGAAATACTAACCACCATCCAATTATGCGAGAAAGCAAAATTATATTTGGATAATATAGAATTTATTTATTCTGGCAATGATCTTTGGCATACGGAACAAAGAAAAGAAGATGTTTCTAAAGGATTAAAACTTTATTTGGAATTGCATAAAATAAAATTAGATTCCAAATAAAAAGAAAGAGTGAACTTAACGCGCACTCTTTTATTTTGGTTTGTTTAGGATGATTTATTAAAACAGAAAAATACTGTTTTGATAGAAATCTTCCATTTGAGAAGTTAAATGTTCAACTCCTAATTTATTCATAAGCTCAATTATTTCCCCTTTGCTGTTAATCAGCTTTGTTCTGTGTTTTCGAAGCTGGTTTATCGCTTCATCTCTTGAAAGCAAGCCATACCTGACCATAGCGCTTAGATTGTAGTCTGTTTCCGTGTACCCGAGAGTACCGTAATAGAATACATCTTTAAATGATTCTATCAGACAATCAAAATGCCAGCTTCTTTCCGGTCTGCGCCATGCCAGCTTCTTTTTAACAGCTGCCTCATACCGCGACGGAATATTGGGGACGTATCTGTCAAAATCAAAATATTGAATTTGAGGATACAAATCAAAACTTCTCCCGTTTGCCAGCTGCGCTTTGTGGCAATGGCGATCGTCCAGCATTATTATTTGGATGTTGTCGCCGTGGCAGTAAAGAGGATTTTCCTCTAAACCTTTTGATAATCCAATTCTTTCATCGCTGCCTCCCTTTGACTTCATAATTGCCGCTTTGAAAGGAGCTAGTTCCAGATAAGAAGCGGCGCTGACAAATTTGGCAATGTTTCTCTTTTTTCCAAGAGCAAACATTTCACCGCTTATTCCAAATCTGCATCCCGCGCACAACGCCACTCTAATCATGGCAGGATCGGGATTTGCCAATAAAGCGGCTAAATTCTTGCGGAATCTCGGTAGCATTTCTGTATCAGAAAATTGAACAAGTTCGCTGCCTAAAATTTTCTCCGCTTGCACGAGATTTTCTTCAGCAATTGGATGAACTAATCCAACTTTATGATGATTGAACGCCACAACTTTGTCTGATCCTAAAAGATCAACCAGTTTCATCCAAACATACATACTGTCTTTGCCGCCACTGACCGTAATTCCAATCTGTTCGCCAGCGCCAAGACTTAAATCACGAACTAGTTGTTCACTGCCCAAAAAACTTGGTTCTTGGTGTTCGGAACAAAAGTTGCAAATCGTCTCGCCATTATCATTGTAATGGGAAAAATTTACTCCAGCACATCCTTTTGGAAGCACGCATTTTTCACAAGCCAGTGGCAAACTTTCAATTACTGCTTCTACTTTTTCTTTTTCTATTGTACTAATATTAATCATCTCCTTAGTCAAAAGACTAATGCAAAACGATCTTTCTGTCAATAAAATAAAATTCAAATGAAAGATATTCAGAATTACACGAATTCAAGAAATAAAAATAGTTTTTGATTTTAATAATACTATCTTACCACTAATTTACAATTATGATTGGAGCAATTTTATGCGGAGGTTATGGCAAGCGACTTAAGCCGCTGACCAATGATATCCCAAAACCATTACTGGAAATAAAAAAAGATTATACAATTCTTGATAAACAGATTTTGCAATTCAAGTATGCCGGCGTAAAAAAAGTCGTTTTGCTTTGCGGACATTTACATGAAAAAATAAAGGAACGATTTGGCAATAATTGGCAAGGAGTGGAGATAGAATATTTAGTTGAAGACAAGCCGAGGGGAACTTTGTATGCGATAAATAATTTATTCGAAAATTTTGAAGCTGATAATTATATAATCAGGAACGGCGATGTAGTTTGCGACGCGAATATAAAAGAAATGATAAGCGAGCATAAGAATAAAATGCTGATGTATATCACGTCCCTTATATCGCCGTTTGGAATTGCGGAAATTTCAGGAAATAAAATAATTGGATTTAAAGAAAAACCTGTGCTGGATCATTATTTGAATGCTGGCATTTATATAATTTCAAAGGATTTAAAGCCTGTCTTTTTCAAACACAACGAAGGAGCTGTGGAAGAACTTGCTTTTCCAAAAATTGTTAAATCAGGACTAATGAATCATTATAAAGAAGATGTTTTTTGGCAGTCTGTTGATTCCATAAAAGATTTGGAAAGAGTTAAAAAAGAATATTCAAACAAACAAGACAAGCCGTGGGGTTATGAGAAATTGATTATCCATACAGATAAGTATATGACCAAGGAATTATATTTAATGAAAAACGAGGGGACCTCGCATCATAAGCATCCGCGCAAAGACGAAACTATGCATGTTTTTTCCGGTGAAGTTTTGATTAAATTTGATAATAAGGAAGTTAGTTTAAAAAAGAATGATACGATTAGGATTGAGCCCGAAACTCCTCATACGATTTTAGCTGTTGAAAATACGATTTTGCAAGAATATTCCACGCCTCATATAGATGACTCAGTGAGAATTAGGGATAAATATGAGAGATAGGATTGTAAATTGTCATTGCGAGGAATGGAACGGAGCGATAGCGTAGTGAAATGGCGAAGCAATCCCGTAAGTATGCACGGCGAGCTAAATTCTGGGATTGCTTCGTCGCCTTCTCATTCGCTACGCTCATTCAGGCTTCTCGCAATGACAGAACGCATATACTGTGGATAAGTGGGTTTGACAAGAGTTTCAATTTATAAGATAATACAAATTAAGAATAATAAATTTAAAAAGCAGAAAATGTCAGTAAGAATTATAAAAAATAATACTGGATTTCTCACCCCTTGTTTTTATATTTTAAATTTATTGTTTATAAAAAAATAATCTCAATTAAGAGGTTATTTTTTTATAGGCGAAAAATTTTGTCTGAAGATGTAATGGGAGGGAAAATAAATATGAGCGAAATTGATAGGACTGTTCATCCTAAAACTGAGAACATATGCGAAAATTGCCAACTAGGCAAAGAAGGAAATTGCGAGGAAGATTGCAAAAAATTTTTAAATGGAGCTGACAAATAAAAAACGCGGAAATAAACTTATTTCCGTTTTTTATTTTACAAAACCAACCCAACTTTTTCTTTCACTTCTTTCATCGTTTCCCGCGCGATTTTTCTAGCGCGTTCCGCGCCTTCGTTTAAAATCTTTTTTACTTCTTCCGGATTTTTTTCAAGTTCTTTTCGCTTTTCTCTAAAAGGCGCGAAATAATTCGCGATATCTTCTGCCAGCGCGTCTTTTAATTCAGAGAATTTTATGTCTTTGTTTTTAAATTGTTCGTCAAAATATTTTTTATTTTTTTCTGATCCGAAGTTCTCTAATAAGGTCGCGTAGAAATCGTAAATATCTTTATTATATTCTGTGGTTGAAACCGCTTTTTTTATTTTTTTCTTTATTACCTCCGGCTCGTCGTTAATTCCGATACAAGACTTTACTCCGTGTGATTTGCTCATCTTTTTCGTCGGATCAATAAGCGACATAATTTTTGGAGTTTCGGTGATAATATCTTTCGGTTCCGGAAAAGTCTTGCCGAATTTATTATTGAAAAATCGCGCGATTTTTCTCGTTAATTCAATATGCTGAAACTGGTCTTGTCCGACCGGCACAGCGTCTGTTTTATACATTAAAATATCAGCGGCCATTAAAACCGGATAATCAAACAGTCCCATGTTAATATTCTTATCTTGATTTTGCGATTTATCTTTAAATTGCGTCATTCTCTGAAGTTCTGAAATTGGCGTTATAGTGTTAAATATCCATGCCAGTTCAGTATGCTCCGGAATTTGCGACTGGACTGCGATCGTACATTTTTTAGGATCAAGCCCTGCCGCCAAAAAATCCAAAGCCAGATCAAAAATTTGTTTTGATTTCTCCTTCGGGTTGTAATCTCCCGTAATTGAGTGATAATCGGCGATAAAGAAAAAACAGTTGTATTTATCCTGAAGCTCCACGAAATTTTTTAACGCTCCAAGATAGTTGCCGATATGCAATTCCCCCGAAGGCTGGATCGCGCTGAAAATTGTTTGTTTTTTGTTCATAGATTTGTTGTTAATTATATTTTTATTATAGCTCTATATCTAAACTTTATCAATTTTTTAAAGAGAAAGGGGATTTTGCTTTTTTGCTTTATCCCCTTATTTCCTTCAATACAAAATAATTTCCTCCTGTTCCAAAGTCTCTATATTTTGTTTTTTTGAATTTTTTCCCACATTGTTTGCATATATAAAATATGCCGGCAGAGAATAAACCTTCATTATTGGTTTCTAATTCTCCATTACAACAAGGACAAAACTCGTCATTATTTTTCAAGATTTTCACATCTAAAGCTTGAAAATCTTCCGGTGTCGTTGGAATTATTTTTTGTTCCATTTTCTCTCCTCCTATAAAAAAACAGCACTTTGGCTGTTTTGAATTTGCTCAATTATTCTAAAATATAAGAAAACGCCAAAACAGCCTAAATGCTATTTTGGTTCCACCAACTTGAAACTAAATTAAATTTCATTTCTATTCCATTCATAAATTTAATTATATAGAGTATTTTCTACTTGTCAAATAATATAATAAAAACAATCAATCTTCACTTTTATCAAAAAAATAGTCGCTCGGCTGTATAGCTTTGCGACTTGTTGAATTGTTATTTTTCTCCCTAAACATAAAAATTATTCATAACCCCTAACTAATACGACAAAATCTTCTTTATTGAAAATCTCAATCTTTGTGAGATTACCAAACCAAGTCCGATCTGATGGATTATCACCTTTTAGACGAGAATTACTGGCCTTTGATCCAATTTCAAATTCATCTGGAACATCTTCTAATATTTTTTTTAAGTTTCCTACATTCACCTTTTCACCTCCTTTTGTATTCATCTAATTATTAACTAAATACTAACAATCTATTATGTTTTTGTCAAGAAAACTAAAAAAATATAGATGTTTTTTAATGTTTTCCAGACCCATAGCACAAATCGCATGTTCTGGTTGTCGTTCTTACCCCTCCATTTGGTAACTTTTCCTTTTCCGTAATTTCGCATTTGCCCTTGCATCGAGGACAGACGGTTTTATCTTTTTTATTTTTATTCTTGCTCTTTCTCCTTTTGCTCATTTATTCATCACTCCTTAATAGTAATAACAATATAATACAAACAATAAAAAGTCAATGAACTCATACATTTTACTTTTCTTCCAGCATCGCCGCGCCGATTAAAGTTGCTTCGTCTCCCAGATCAGATCTGACTATTTTTGTTTTTCTCCCCGGAATCAAAGCTTTTTTTATAACTTCTTTGACCGCCAGGTCTAAAATTTCTTTTTGTTTAACAACGCTCCCGCCGACAATAATTATCTCCGGATTAACCGTGTTTATAATATTGACAAGTCCTATCGCTAAATAAGAAGCAGATTTTTTTATTACTTTTTTATCCTGCTTAATTCCTTTTATCGAATCCGTGGCTATATCTTTGGCTTTCTTTTTATTGCCGTAAAATTCATAATACAACTTTTCTATTGCCTTGCCCGAAGCATATTGCTGCCAACATCCCCTGTTGCCGCAACCGCACTTTTTGCCACCACTAGTAATGATCATATGCCCGAATTCACCGGCAATATTATCCGCGCCGCGATATAATTCCCCGCCAACTTTAATCGCTCCGCCAATTCCTGTTCCAATAGCAAGATATATCGCGTCTTGATATTTTTTTGATTTTCCAAATTTATTTTCCGCCAGCGCGAAACATTTTACATCATTATCTATCTCCACATTTTTTCCAGCCGCTTCCTTGATGATTTTTTTTAAATTGACATTCTCCCAGCCTTTTATGTTTGCCGCTTTTATTACAATTCCGCGCTTCCTGTCAATGCGCCCCAATGTGGCTACACCGACTCTGTCAAACCCGCTGTTTTTTTCGTAATAAACTATGAGTTCTATTAATTTCTGAATTACCCCTTCTTTACTTTTCGGCGTTTCAATTTTTTGATAATCATAAATCTGATAACTATCTTTTCCAAGCTCAACGATCCCGCTGGCAATTTTTGTCCCGCCAATGTCAATGGCAAGAATATTTTTATTATTTTTCATATCAAAATAAATTAGCAATAAAACAAAAATCTAAAAATGGCAAATGAAAAATTAAAAGATCTACAATTCCAAATATCAAATACCAAATGTCAAACCAATATCAAATGCTAAATGTCAAATAATTACACAACTATTGAAAATGATCCGATATTTGACATTTGATATTCATTTGATATTTGGAATTTGGAATTTGATATTTTTTTAAATATCTTTATACTTTTCATCCGTCAGCAGCTCATAATACTTCCTGATAATCCTTCGTATTCCAACCGCTGACCAAAGCTGAACCTCGCTGTCTCTGTTTCCGGTGCTAAGCTGATCAGAGAAAAGCTTGGGAATTCCATCATCGTCTATATGAACCTCGGGAATGGAATTCAACTCACTAACCGACCTCAAAGTATCTTGAGTTATTGTAAAAATAGTTTTTTTAATTAATTTTTGTAATTCCGGCGGCCAGTCGTTAATGATCGCTATTTTAAGATGTTTACTGAGCCCTAAGATCACAAAGGCTGTTTGTTTCATCCAAATAACAAGTCCGTGATATTCTTTTTGGGCGTAAAAATATTTGTTGTTCTTGGCAATTAATAGAGGACCGGATCTAGTGTAAAAATATTGAGGATCCAGCAATCTCTCACAAAAACTTTTAATTTCTTTTTGGCTGCCTTCGCAATAAGTATAGAAATAAGACTCATCCAGATGATTGACTTTCAGTTTTTTGTATGAGATTTTATTACTTTTATTTTTTTTAATATCATATAACGCTAACGCGTACGCCATTCGTCCGTCCGGATTTTTAAAAAGATAATCTTTCTTTTTGTTGCTCCATTTTTTTATGAGATCATCAATATCCTTAACATCTTTTTTATTTAAATTCAAATTCTTCTGATATTTCTTAATGTTAATTAACGCCTTAGGATAAAAAACGGCGTTGACATCAAAGGGGGCGATGACCGGATGAATTTCTCTGAATGCCTCGTTGCTATCTCTCCAGTTTCCTACGGGATAATACTCTCTATCTTTTGTTCTTGCGGAAGAAGGGAGTTTTTTAAAAGTAATAAAATCGTTATGTCGCGCTTCCTTAAGAATATATTTCGCCACTTTTTTTAATTTATCTCTGATATTCTTTTCAAGCCAAAAATTTTGGGGCAAATAACCGAGGCTCATAAAATAATGCGGCTCAATGTCAATCATTTTTCGGTCAATAATTTCCCTGCCGGAAAGTTCAAACTCATATTTATATTCTCCCACCACATCCTCATGCCATCCTTCCCCTTTTTCATTAACATCCCTGAGAGCGGTTTGATACATATAACTTCTAACTTCCGGAGTTAGATCGTGAACACCTAAATCGGCCGATTCCATCCAGTCGCGGGGGAAAATTGTCCCGTAGCGATCTCCGGAAGTTTTTCCCCATTCCAGCAAATGCTTAACTTCAATTTCCGTTCTTTTTAAAATAGACTTTACGGAACCGTCGGCTTCTTCAAATAAATCAAAATTAAAATCACTTTCTTTTATAGAACTAAGCTTTTTGATTTCTTTAAAATTAATGTCGTTTGTCCGGCAAACGATAGTGAAAGGAATTTTTTTACTATCAATTTTGTTTTTTCCGGAAGCCATTCTCTTACTTAATTGAAACCCCAGAAAAGGCTTTTTAATTTTTTTAATTTCAGTGCCAGATTCAAACTGAAAGACGGTTTCATAGAATTTTTTTCCGTAGACTCTTTTAAATTTTAAGATTGTTTCATTGCCTCGCTTAATTTTTCTGACAACTTGAGGAACTAAGCGGTTAAAATCTTTCTCTCTTACTGATAAAAAAGTGCTATCATGACCTATTAAACTTCTCATTGTTCTAATGTCATCCATCGCGGGATAATATAAACTAAGACCGCTGGAATTAAACCATCCTTTTATAGTTAGGATGTTATTGCTTTCCTTAACGGATTTAATCGCTATTTTATGCCGCGGAATATCTATCAGCCCGCAGAACAGATGATTATTCGGCCCGATGATCCGAAACTGATTAAAAGAATCAAAGTCAACATAATACCCTCCCGCGATCCAAAGGTCTTTTTTAAGCTGAGTGCCATTAGTTTTGTGATTTATTTTTCTCATCGTTTTTTCTTTTTATAATCTTCTATTATTTTATAATAAACTTTCTCATATTCATCAACCATTTTCTCAACCGTGAAATTTTCTTCAACATGCCGGCGGCATTCCTTTCGGTCAATTTTATCTATTTTTTTAATCGCCTTAATCAACCCTTCAACATTCGGTTTTTTATTTTTATTAAAAGGTGGAACAATAAAACCTGTTTTGTTATGCTTTATCACCTCCGGCACCGAACCTCTTCTGAAAGCGATTACCGGCGTTCCGCAAGCCATCGCCTCGATCATCACCAAACCAAAAGGCTCTTCCCATTGAATAGGATATAAAAACGCTTTTGCCTTAGAAAAAAACTCAATCTTTTTATTAAAGCTCAGTTCCCCAAAATATTTAATGAGGCCGGTGTTATCGTTCTTTATCACCCTTTCAAACAAGTCTTTGTCTTCAATCGGTCCGGCAATAAAAAGTTTGTTTTTGGATCGCAAGGCCGCCATAATCGCTTCTTCTATTCCTTTAGACTTATTAATTCTTCCCATCCAAAATAAATAATCATTCGGGCTTTCATTAAACTTAAATTTTTCAATCTCTATTCCATTATAAATATTTGCCACAAAATTAACGGGAACGCCTACTCCTTTCCTTTGATTCAAACTAATAGAAACATAATTCTGATACTTGCCCAAAGACTTAAAAATTTCGCGGTGATATTTTTTTTCCTTTGTAAAAAATGGATTATGCTGAGTGACCAAAATAGGTTTCTGTAATAAAGGAGCAAACAAAATAGAAATTTCTCCAATATGACTATGAATGACATCAAAGTCCTTAGACCTTCTAAGAGCCTCCGCGACATTATAATAATCCAAAAGAGATTTACTAAGAAAATCTTTTCTCTTTTGTTCGTTTTTGATTTTCTTCGTCTCTTCACTAATAGAAATAGGCCAGACAGAACTAAGGCGCGCGGAAGTTTTTGAATTGTCCGCCGCGAACAAAGTCACGCAATGACCTTTTTCAACTAATCCGTCCGTTAGTAAAGAAACAATTTTTTCTATTCCTCCAAATGTCCTGGGAGGGGTTTTGGTCCACAAAGGGGCAATTTGAGCAATTTTTAATTTTCTTTTCATAGCCTCTGTTTTATATTACAAACAGTAAGTTTAATTTTTACCGAAGAAGAGAATCAAACCCTTCTAACGCTTTATCAATTGTCGCTAAAGAAGCGTTAGTTACTCCTCGGCTAAACTTCTTTTCGCACAGTTTTGATCCGCCGCCAATTTCTGAAAAGGCTTGGTTTATGGAAACTATCCTAAAAACTTGCTTGAATTTTTCTTTTTTGTTTTTGTCAATTCTATCAACAAAACTTAGCAATAGCCTTTTCCGCCAATCAGGATAAAGCCAGGTTTGAATCCAAAGCCTTCCTAAATCATCGGCAAAATTGTTAATATGGATAGACTCCCAGTCAGTGAGATAAATATTATCTTGAGAAACAATATTATTAGCTAAAGTAAAATCTCCCTGAGCAACCACATATATATCTTCTTCTAAAAAAAGAGGTTTGGATTCTTCTAAAAGTTTAACAATCGCCTTAAAATCAAAGTTGAAGTCCTTTTCATAAAAATACTCCTCAAATCTTAGAAATGTTTTAAGGTAAATTTGATAATCATTTTTCTTTAATTCTTTGAAAAACTTATCACTATTCAAAAGATGGACGGATGATTCCTGAAGGATTCTTAAATTTTCCAGCAAGGGGTTGATAAACTTCTCGCTTTTATACTTTTTATCTAATTCGTAAAAATATCCCAGTGACTCGCCTTCAACATACTCATGAATAAACCATGGCATTTCGGCATCAAGATCGCTATCGTAATATCTGGGAATTTTTATATTTGTTAAATCACCAACTAGCTTTGTGGCAATGGCTTCCTTCGTCAAAGAATTAAGAACGGCTTGCTCTTTCTTAATAGCTACTTTAATAAATACCTTTGAGCCTTCTCTGGTAAGGCAAGGGGAGTAAAAGAAACGTTTGTTTTTTTTAATAAATTCTCCGGGAAGCTTTTCCGCCTTCAAATCTAAATCTTTCAGTAACTCTTTGATTTGTTCTTGTTTTTGAGAAATAATCTTTTCTTCCATATAATTTTATTTTTTATTACGACGGCATTTGTTCAAAATTTTATAATAAACTTCTTCATAACCATCAATCATTTTTTCAATCGTAAAATTCTCTTCTATATGATAACGGCATTTTTTCCTGTCTATTTGATCAATATTTTTAATCGATTCCGCTAATCCCTCGATGTTAGGCCCGCCCTTTTTATTTAACGAAGAAACAACAAAGCCTGTCTTTTTATTTTTAACCAGTTCTGGAATTGAGCCTCTGCGATAGGCAATTACCGGCGTCCCGCAGGCCATTGCTTCCACTATCGTTAAACCGAACGGCTCGTCTAAATAAGCGGGAAGGATCAACGCCTTTGCTCCCCTAACATAAGAAAACAGTTCTTTTCTTGGAATAAATTTTATATGAATTATTTTCTTGCCGTCAATATATGGTTTGATCTTTTTCCAATAATCAGAATCAGGCAAAGGCATTCCCATCAATAAAAGTTTTTCATCTGTTTTCATAATTGCTTTTATCGCGTCCAGATTGCCTTTACTTTCCACAATTCTCCCCATGGTAATAAAATATTTACCTTTTTCAAAAGAGGGCTTTATTTTTGACGAGTTTATTCCATGATAAACAGTGTCAATATAATTCAAATCTTTTAGTGGCTTTCTTTGAGCATCGCTGATTGAAACATAAAATTGGGTATTTTTATGGAACTTTAAAATATTTTGCATTAAAAATCCGTGCAGGCAGGAATGAAGCGTTGAAACGGTGGGAGTGTCAACAAAGGGAGCATAACCGCAAGTTCTGACATCAAAGTGGCTGTGAATAATATCAAATTTTCCTTCTTTCGCTAATCGATAAGCTTGAGAAATTAGAAAATGCTCAAAATGCAAATGATGGCGAATTCCGATTTCCTTCTCGGAATAAGAGTCTTTTTTATAAACACTGAATAACTTGGCTTTCGTTTTAGAATTTTTCGAAGCAAAAAGGGTAACATTATGTCCGCGCGCCACCAGCCCTTCTGTAATTTTTGACACCACTGCTTCGGGAGCGCCTGAAAACCCGGGAGGAATATGTTTCGCTGTCGGCGGAATTCTAAGAAGATTAGAAGCTAGCATCGCAATTTTTAATTTTTTTCTTTTTGTACTCATATTTTAATTATTATTTTTTATTAGCGAGTTTATAATAAATTTTTTCATAATTATCCACCATCCCATCTATACTAAACTTTTCTTCAACTAAACGGCGACATTCCCGCCTGTCTATTTTGTCTATCTCTTTCATCGCCTTTATCATACCATTTATTGATTTCACTACATACCCGGTTTTTCCCTCTTTGACTATTTCAGAAACAGATCCCCGGTCATAAGCAATTACCGGAGTGCCGCAAGCCATCGCTTCCGTCATCACCAAACCGAATGGCTCATCCCATTCTATAGGACATAAGAGCGCTTTTGCTTTGCCAAAAAATTCCGATTTCTGTTTAACAGTTATCTCTCCTATAAATTTTATTTTTTTGCCATCAATGTGCGGTTTAATTTTTTCTTCAAAATATTCTTTTTCCGCGCCATGCTTAACTCTTCCTGCCAACAATAATTTCATTCCCAATTTTTTCGCCGCCTTAATGGCGTTTTCAACTCCCTTGTCTTTATGCATTCTACCGATCCAAATGAAATAATCCGATCCTTCAGAATTATAAGTGAGCTTTTTTATATCCACACCATTATAAACCGTTCCGATAAAGTTCATTTTTGCCTGAGATAATTTTTTTTGAGCATTACTAATAGTAACAATACCATGATTATGGAAGTGGCGGTAAATGTCTATTCTCATTTTTTGTTTTTGCTTGTATTTTATCTGCTTCCCTATCTTTATTTTATCAATCATTAACCGATTATGCATTGTTGAAATAAACGGTTTTTTGATAAACGGTGTAAAATATAAATCATATAAATCTACGTGAGAATGAATAACATCAAATTCATCCTGCCTTTTAAAAACTTCTGATAAATTCAAAAGAGTATATTCTTGATCAGTCCATTTTATATTATCTTTTCTCAAGTGTCTCGGATAAACCGAGACGAGTTTTGCTGAAGTTTTTGAGTCTCCCGAAGCAAAGAGAGTAACTTTGTGTCCGCGCTCCACTAATCCTTCGGTTAAACTGTGCACTATCAATTCTATTCCTCCATATTTCTCCGGTGGAATTTTATACCAGAGCGGAGCAATCTGAGCAATTTTCAGCTTTTTCATTTTTTTATTCCTTTCTTTTTTAATATTTTATAATACACCTCTTCGTATCCGTCCACCATTTTTTTAACCGTAAAATTTTCTTTCGCTTGTCGGCAACATTCTCTCCTGTCTATTTGGTTTATTTTTTTAATTGACTCAACTAATCCTTTGATATTAAGCTTGCCTTTTTCATCAAATTGAGAAACAACGAAACCGGTTTTACCATCTTTTATAATTTCCGGCACTGAGCCATTCCTAAACGCAATCACCGGCGTACCGCACGCCATCGCTTCGGGCATTACCAATCCGAAGGGCTCATTCCATTTGATAGGGTTAAGAAGCGCCAGAGAGTTTTTGAGTAAACTATTTCTTCTGATAGAATTAACTTCACCAAGATACTGAATTTGCTTTCCATCAATAAGCGGTTTAACTTTTTTCTCATAAAATTCCACATCCGGCAGATGATTCTTGTCAACTTTAGCGGCAATTTTTAAAACTATCTTTGCTTTTTTAGCCGCCCGAATTGCCTCAACAAGTCCCTTTTTTTCAGTAATTCTTCCCAGCCAAACAAGATAATTCTGGCTTTTGGCGCCAAATTCAAACTTGCTCAAATCAATCCCGTTATAAACAGTGGCGACAAAGTTAAGATTTACTTTTGTGAATTTTCTCTGAGAATCACTGATGGAAATAAAATAATTTTTTTTAGTTCTTTCTAAAATTTGGCGTTTGGCTGGATTTTTTTCCGCTGTGGCAAAATCACCATGATAGGTAGTTACCACGGGAGTTTTAACCAAAGAAGAAAAAGCAAGTCCAAAATAATGAAAATGATTATGGATAATATCAAAATTCTCAGCTTTTTCAAAAGCGACAGAGGCGTGAAGAAGGGGATAAAAGGCGTCCGTCCATGGAATACCTTGTTCGTATAAAGATTTTGGGCATGTGGAAATTAGACCGGCTTTAGTTACAGAATCTCCCGAAGCGAACAAAGTCACCTTGTGGCCTCGCTTTATCAACTCTTCCGTTAAATGCGAAGCAATTAGTTCCGTTCCACCATATTTTTTAGGAGGAACACTTAACCATGGCGGAACAATTTGAGCAATTTTAAGTTTTTTCATATTTTTATTTATTTTCCAGTAAAAAATTTACAAACTTTCAAATTTACGAATTTTTAACTAATTTCCGGCAGACTCTTTCATACCCGTCAATCATTTTTTCTATTGAAAATTTGTCTTCTACGCTCTTGCGGCAATCTTCCCGCTTGATGGAATCTATTTTTTTAATTCCTTTCGCCAATCCGCTTACCGAGCAGTCAACCACAAAACCGGTTTTGCCGTCTTTCACCACTTCCGGCACGGAAGCGTTGTTGTATCCGATCACCGGCGTCCCGCAGGCCATTGCCTCGATCATTACCAGTCCAAACGGTTCCTGCCATTTGATCGGAAACAAAAGCGCTTTAGCGTTTTTATACAGATCAATTCTTTTTTTACTGGAGACTTCTTTAACATATTTAATTTGTTTCCCGTCAATCAAAGGCTTAATTTCTTTTGAGAAGTAAGGCTCTCTTTTCTTGCCTCCCGCCAGAATTAATTTAGAGCCTGTTTTTTTTGCCGCCAAAATCGCCGCTTTTGGATTTTTATGCTCGCCCAAAGCGCCGATAAACAAAAAGTAGTCCTTTGGTTTTTGACAAAATTCAAATTCTTTCAAATCAACTCCATTGTAAACCGTGGCCAGATAATTTATTTTCGGAGCCGGCGTTCTCTGATTATTAGAGATCGTAATAATATTTGTTTTTTTATAAGACGAAAGAAGTCCTCCCAGCTCTTCAAAGATCGGCAAATGAAGAATGCTCGCCACCGGAATTTTTAGAAAATCGCTTAACGGCAAAAATAAGTAGCCGCCTCTCATATGGTTAAAAACAATATCAAACTCCTGTTGTCTTTTTAAAATCTCTTTCATTACGCTGGCGATATAAACGCTTTCCAACCGCAGGTTTCTTGAAGCCTCCATATAGGTAGTATCGATTTTTCTCTCACTGATCGTCTCCTTGAAAATCTGAACGAACTTCGCGGAAGTTTTACATTTCCCGGCGCCAAAAAGAGTTACCTTATGCCCTCTTTTTGTAAATTCCTCCACCATTTGATAAACGATCCTTTCCGTCCCCCCTTGCCCTTTTGGAGGAACAACCATAAACGGCGGAGCAATAACGGCGATTTTTAGTTTTTTGTTTTTCATAGCTCTAAAATTTTTCAACAAAATAGGCGACTCAACGAGTCTGCCTCTTTTTTTTATGCCCATTTTTCCCATTCCCGCTTATCGCGTATTTTTTATAAATCCTTAAAAACTTCTCGGCAATTTTTTTCCAGTCAAACTTTTCCTCCACCGTTTTTCTGGCATTCGCTCCCAGCTTATTTCTTAATTTATCATCTTCAAGAAGTTTGTTGACCATCTGAGCTATCTGATTGCTATTCCGAGACCGAACAAAAAAACCGTTATAGCCGTCCTTAACCGCCAAGGGAATTCCTCCTCTTCTTGTTACCACTACCGGAGTATTGCAGATCATCGCCTCTAAAATAACCAGCCCCAGCGGCTCATCCCATACGGAAGGGGCGACAAAAACATCGGCTCGATAATAAAATTCCTCCAGTTCTTGAGATTCCTCGTTACCTAAATATCCCAAGAAGTGAATATTTTTCAATTTTAAATTATTGGCCATTTTTTTCAGATTATTCAATTCGCAGCCGTCGCCAAGAATATAAACATCTCCTTTAATTTTAGCCGCCGCCTTAACAAGATATTGCACTCCTTTTAAGGGAGTTAGTTTTCCGGAGAACAGAACGACCTTTTTCCCTTCTAAGTGATATTTTTTATTAATAATCTTAATTTCTTTCTTGGGAGGAAAATTTTTAATATCAATTCCCCCGGGAATAACTCTGATTTTCTCAAGATGCTTTTCGCCGAACACTTTCGTGATCCAAGATTTGGTGTCGCCGCTTACCGCCGTTATCTTTTTTGCCCTTCTGACCGCGTCATGAGTGAGAGGGATATATCTCTTGTCCAAAGAAGCGGTGTAAAGTCCCGTTCCGTGAGAAGTGACAATATAATTTATTTTATAAGTTGACTGAATAAAATTGGCCACCCAGCTAAAAATAGAACAATGTTGAACATGAATAATGTCCGGTTTAAATTTTTCAACCGCCTCAATCGTCTTATTAAGAAATGTTTGATAAATAACGGCGATTTCTTGATTGGAAAGTTCGTGATATAATTTGGATTTTTTATGCTCCGGATGACCGGTAAAGGCCACAAAAAAAGGAAGCTTAACCTCAAACAGGTCTACTCCCTTAACTTGGCGACTGTCAGGACAAACAACTCCCACTTTGTTTTCGCCCTTAGCCAATTCTCGAGCCAGGTGGCGAACATAAGTTCCGCTCCCGCATCCCCACAGAGGAAAAGTATGTAAAAATAATATTTTTAATTTCGCCATGATTTTTTGTTATGGAAAATAAGAACTTGTTTAAAAAAATATCCGCGACAATTATTTTTTTCAATCCGCGCGAATCTATAAAAACACTATAATTTTAAATTTATGAATTTCTAATCGCCGATTTAAACTTCGCGGTACTCGCCGCGCAAATCGCTATTGCCAACGCGTCCGCCGCGTCGTCGGGCTTGGGAGTTTCTTTCAAATTTAAAATCGCTTTGACCATCGCCTGCACCTGTTTTTTGTCGGCTCTACCATATCCTACCACCGCCTGCTTGACCTGTAAAGGAGTAAATTCAAAAATATCCATCCCTGTTTTTTTACCAATATTTTTCCCAATAAACAAAATGACTCCGCGCGCTTGTCCAACGGTAATAATTGTTTTGGCGTTTTTGAAAAAGAAAAGTTCTTCCACCGCCATTATTTTAGGCCGGTATTTTTTTATTATTTTTTTCAGTTCCTCGCCCAATAAATCAAGCCGCTCCGGCATTGCTAATTTTTTATCTGTTAAAATACAACCGTAATCTACGCTTTTCAATTTCCCATTATCGTTTTCTACCACGCCATAACCGGTTATCGCCGTCCCCGGATCAATGCCAAGTATAATCATAAGAATTTTTATTTTTGTGAATTTTAAATAATTTCCTTGAATTACAAAACTCAAAATTTCATCGTCATTGCGAGCGGAGTGAATTCGCCGGTAGGCGAATAAACGGAGCGCGGCAATCCCGTGCCATAAATCATAGAACTATAAGTTATTACCATGAGATTGCTTCGGCTATCGCCTCGCAATAACGGTGTAAAATAATAAGATTGCCGCGTCGCCTTCTCGCGAACTGCGTTCGTTCGGGCTCCTCGCAATGACGGTTCGTAATTCAAAATATGATTTATTCCCCTTCTTGGATAAGGAGGGACTAGGGGTGGTTTGAAAATTACAAAATTTAAAAATTATTCCTATTCTCCCAAATTACTATAAACCTCATTCACGTCATCCTGCTCATCCAAGGCTTCAAAAAGTTTTTCAATCTGGCTGATTATTTTTTCATCGTCAATTTTTACTTCATCTTTCGGTATCCAATCCAAACCGGCATTTTCCGTTTTTATTCCCTGCTCTTCTAGATTATTTTTTACTTTGTATAAATCTTCGGGCTTAGTATAAATTTCTATTACTTCGTTCTTTTCACTAAAATCTTCCGCTCCCGCGTCAATAATCGCCAACTCCAACTCTTCTTTATTTTTATCGGAGCCGCTTTTTTTTATTTCCAAATACCCTTTCTGGTCAAACATCCATTTAACGCTTCCCTCCGATCCGAATCTTCCACCTAATTTGGAAATGATATTTTTCACTTCCGACAAAGTGCGATTGGTGTTGTCGGTGATACATTCTATCAGCATCGCAATTCCGCCCGGTCCGTAAGCTTCATATATTATCTCTTCCATTCTTACTCCTTCCAATTCTCCCGATCCTTTTTTAATCGCCCGCTCAACATTATCCGCCGGCATATTGGACTGCTTGGCTTTTTCAACGATCATTCTTAAACTGGCATTCATTTCCAAATCTCCGCCTGCTCGCGCCGCAACAGTAATTAATTTTGACAACTTCGAAAAAACCTGCGATCTCTTCGCATCAGTTGCCCCTTTTTTTCTTTTAATGGTTGACCATTTAGAATGTCCAGACATAAGCAACAAGTCAAAAGTTTAGTAATTTTTACAAATTATTCCCCTTTTGGGAGGGGGTTGGGGGTGGGTTATTAAAGTCAAAAATCTATAAAAGTCACTGACTTTACGACTTTATGAACTTTACAGACTTTCGACTACTTATTTCCCCATCAATTTCTCCGCCATTTTTCGATATTCCGCCTGTTCTTGCGAACTCATTTGCTGAAATTTTTTCATAATCTCTTCCGGGGAAGCGCCAGCATTGCCACCGGCAAGCTTTGTCATTTTTTCCGTTATTTCATTTCTTTCTTCCTCGCTCATATTTTGAAGCGCCGCCATTGCTTGTCGCGCCATTTGCGCCTGCGGATCATTTGGATCTTCCGCCAGCTTTTTTTCCAGCTGTTTCTGAATAACTTTTTGCCCGGTTTTAGTCTGAGCAACTTTCATCGCTCCCTTTGTCACTTGCTTTTTGAAAAAGTTTTTGATTCCCATAAATTTTTCTTAACAAATAAATTTTATAAAATCTGATAATTATTTTATTTCAATACTTCAAGTAATTCAGTTGACGGAATATAATCCAAACCTGAATTTCCGTTGACGCCGTCAATTTCCAATACTTTTTGATACTGTCCCACTACACCTTTAAGTAACGGTGGCAGATAAATAATTCCCAAAACAACCGGCACAACAATAATCAAGATATTTATCGTTTGAAATATTTTCTGCCAAAAAACAAACTTATTAATTTTTTTGGTCATTTGATAAACTTCCTTAGTCATTTCAATATTTTTTTCCAGCAATTTTTCTATTTTATTATTTTCCGTTTCGTTTTCCATAATTTAAATTTATTTTAACGCTTCTTATTTCTTAATATCAATTATAACAATATAATCTTAAAACCGCAAATTTGAATGTCATTTAAATATGTTAGATGTTAAGATACAATAACATTGTTTATAAATTCTCTTTCTGTCATTCCGGAAAATTTCGGAGCGGAGAAATTTATCCGGAATCCAGGGTAAGAATAAATGAATATGTTAAATACAGTTAATTGTTATTAAACGCTTCTATATCTTAATCCTGGATCCCAGATATTTTTTCTTCCGCTATCGCTCCAGAAAAAATTCTGGGATGACAATAGTGACATAAAACTGTAAGGTTCTAATCAGATATTATTTTGATAAATTTATGCCTAGTAAAAACAAATTTTCCAGCACCCAGCAATACATGGACATTTCCGAAATAAAGGACAATGTCGTGGTGCTGAAAAGGGGCGGATTGAGAT
>DAOVOJ010000052.1 GCA_030629775.1 Candidatus Moraniibacteriota bacterium | reverse complement strand
GAGCAAGAGGAAATGAATTAAAAGGAAAAAAAACAAATATTGATTTGTCCCGTTTGAGTTTTAAAGCAAAAAGCGTTGAGGTGATAGAAAGTCGTCTAACACCCGGCGGAGCAAAGCATAAAGCAATAGGCAACTTTAAATTAAAAGATGATGAGTAAAATTGACATTCTTGACGTAAGGGTAGACAAAATTACAAGCACGGAAGTCTTAAAAAAAATAGGCGAATTTTTAAAATCAAACGACCAGCATTATTTTGTAACTGTTAATCTTGAAATGTTTGTTCGGTCGCAGGAAGACAAAGAATTTTTGAGGATACTCAATAACTCAGATATTAATATAACAGATGGAATGGGATTTTCATGGGCGGCAAAATTTATTAGCGGCGTTTCATTAGAAAGAATCGCCGGAGTGGATTTGATCTATAAAATTTGCGAAGCTGATTTTATAAAAGATAAAAAAATATATTTAATGGGAGCAGGGGAGGGGATAGCAAAGAAGGCTGCTAATATTTTAGAAAAAAAATATTCTGATTTGAATATTGTGGGGGCGGAGGAAGGAATATACTTTAAAATTCCAAATTCCAAATTCCAAATTCCAAATAAATCACAAAATCCAAAATCCAAAAAAGATACAACATCTGATAATGAATTTTACAAGTTGAATAGGAATTTAATTGAGAAAATAAATAACACAAAACCAGATCTATTATTCGTTGCCTTCGGATCGCCAAAGCAGGAGAAGTGGATTGCCGAGAATTTAAAAAAAATGCCAAGCGTAAAACTGGCAATAGGAATAGGAGGCGCGTTTGATTTTATCGCAGGAGAGGTCAGGCGAGCACCCAAATTTATGCAGAAACTGGGGCTAGAATGGCTCTGGCGGCTGATTCTTCAACCGTGGAGAATAAAAAGAATTTATAAAGCGACAGCGGGGTTTGGATGGATGGTCTTCAAAAGCAAAATAAAACAATAAAATTTTCTTGAATTGCGAAAATAATGTCATTTCTAAACTAAATTCGGGACAAAAAAAACTTGTCATCCTGAACTTGTTTCAGGATCTGTCGTCTGTTATATTTAGTTTTAAGATAAATATAAAAGCATAATATAGCACATGGCAGATCCTGAAACAAGTTCAGGATGACAGTTTTCTTATTTGAAACAAGTTCCAGCATTTGTTTTTTCTAAATACTTAAAAAAATTATTTTGATTTTTTCTCCTTCCACTCCCTAACCAACTTATGATTTCCACTCAATAAAACCTTTGGCACTCGCCACTTGGTTTTTTTATCGGGTGAAAAATTTTCCGGTCTGGTATATTGGGGATATTCTAAAACCCTGCTTTCTTTTTCTTTCTTTCTATTTGTCGAAAACGACTCCTCTTTCAATGATTCGGCGCTACCCAGCACTCCGGGAATTAATCTCGTAATCGCGTCAACCATTACCATGGCCGGCAGTTCTCCGCCGGTTAAAACATAATCGCCGATTGAAATTTCTTCATCGCACAAATATTTTGCTACTCGCTCATCAACTCCTTCATATCTTCCGCAAATTAAAATTAATTTATCTAATTTAGAAAACTTTCTCGCCATCGCCTGATCAAACTTTTTACCCTTAGCAGACAACAAAACAATTTTGGTTTTATTATTAAAGTTATTCTTGATTCTTGATTCTTGATTCTTAATTCTTTTCCTAAAACACTTTAAATTATTCTTGCCGACAATTTTCACTAAAGCCTTATAAATTGGTTCGATCATTAAAATCATCCCGGCGCCTCCTCCATATGGCGTATCGTCGATCGTTCTTCTTTTATTTTTGGTATAATCCCGCAAATTATGGATTTTGATTTTAATAAGCTTGTTTTTTCGCGCCCGCGCCAAAATGCTTTCGTCAAAATACGAATCAAAAATTTTCGGAAAAATTGTGATAATATCAAATTTCATATTGACAAAGTTGGACTATAACTGTAATCTTTCAATGGAGGTAAACTATAATGTTTTTTAACCAAATAATAAAGTGGTTATTTTATTATGTATATTATAGCAATGATCAAAAACAAATAGTGGAGAACTTTTTGTTTTTGGCAATATGCTTAGAATTTTCTATGTCCTTGTTGGGCATATTAGATTTTCAGCAAGCATTTGATCTAATAGTAGTAGAATTAGTACTAGGAATATGTTATTTATTTTTATGTTCCCTATATAAATTACTACGAAATAAAAAATTGCCATCCTAAACTTATAAAAAAGTTTAGGATTATTTTTATTCAAAAAAACCGCGCTACTTGATAAAAATAGCACGGTTTTTTAATATTGTAAATCTGAATATTATAGCTTCAGATCATTAACTACATCATCAACGCTTTTAACTTCGCTGGCTTCGCCCTCTGGGCTGGCAGCTGCTTCCGGTCGTCTTTCTCCTCTTGTTGAACCCTCTGGCTCAATAATTTTGAAATTGACTCGAGCATTGTTTTTAGCGCCGATCACTCGCAAAAGTGTTCTGATTGATTTAGCGGTAGAACCGTTTTTACCAACAACTTGTCCCATATCTTGGGCATTGACTTTTAGAGAAATTAAAACTCCCATTTCGTCAACTTTTCGTTCAACTTGAACATCTTCCGGATTATCAACAATTTTGCTGATAATATATTCTACGAATTCTTTATCATTTGTCATTTCAACAAATTCCTTTCTTTTCCAGTTTGAGATTAATTTTAATCTCTTACCGAAGAATAACTGTAAAATTATTAACTAAGCAACCGATAATCCCGCCGACCATTACTCTACTTTTCATTTGTTTTAGTATAAGTAATAAAAGGATTTTTCTTTCAATTGTTATCAGTTGCTTATCTTATATTTTTAATTTTATCTTTTTGAAACACTTTGTCAACCCCATCTCAATATTAACATCTAAACATATTAATATCTAAACATTTTGAAATTATGCGTTTATCCTCCTTGCGAAGGAGGGGGTAAGGGGAGGTTATTACAATAAAATCAATTTGTAACTTCTGTGGTTTCTTTTTTATCTTCTTCTTTTTCTCCCGGTTGTTTTTCGCTCTCGTCTTTGTCTTTATCTTCCTTTTTCACTTCGCTATTATTATTCTCGTCTTCTTTCTTGGTTTCTTCTTTTTCAACTGCTTCTTTTTTGACTTCACTTTCCCCAGCTTCTTTTTTGGCTTTAGCCTCTTCTTTAACTTTCATTTCTTCAGCCTCTTTTTGTTTTTCTTCCTCTGATTTCTTTTTTGGTTTCCAAGAAGTCACTTTTTTACCTTTAATAATTCCCGCGTCCACCAAAAAATTATGGACAGTTGCTGAAGGTTGGGCTCCTTGAGAAATCCAGTATTGGATCCTTTCTTTTTTAAAAACTTTCTCCTTGCTGTGAGGATTATAATGTCCTAAAATTTCAACAAACCTTTTGCTGGCAGCCCTCGTTTTTTCAGCAACTACTACCCTAAATTGCGCTTTATTTTTTTTGCCTGTTCTGGCAAGCCTGATTCTTAACATAGACATTATTAGTTTATTGTTAGTTATTCAACATAATTCATAATAATTCAAATTTTGTTTTATGTCAATGTTTGAGAATCAAGAATTGCGAATCACGAATAAGGAATAAAGAAATAAGGATTCATAATTCATAATTCGCTATTCTTTTATATCGTTTCAAATTTTGATAAAAAGTGGTAAGATGATACTAAAGATAAATTAAGCAATTATTTTTCCATGATTGACACTCACGCGCACTTAAATTTTAAAGAATTTGATAATGACCAAGAAAAAACTATCAAACGGTTTTTTAATGGCGGGGGAGAAAAGATAATTAATGTCGGTTGCGATCTGAAATCAAGCAAGGAATCTTATGAATTGGCCTTGAAATATGACAATATTTTCGCGGCAGTGGGAGTTCATCCTCACGAGGCGAATACGATTGATAAGCATAGTCTAAAAAAAATAGAAGAGCTTGTTAGTCATTATAAAGTAATCGCCATTGGCGAAATTGGTTTGGATTATTTCAGAAATTTATCGCCGCGAGAAAAACAGATAGAAGCGTTCAGATTTCAACTTGAGCTTGCCGAAAATCACAAGCTGCCAATTATCATTCATTGCCGGGACGCTTATAACGACTTATTAAATATTTTGAAAGAATACAAAACTTCAGGTTGGCGCGGAGTCATTCATTGTTTTAACGCCAGCCGAGAAACGGCGGAAGAATTTTTAAAGCTTGGTTTTTACATCGGTTTTACGGGAACTATTACTTATCAAAAGAGCGGGTTAGATGAAGAACCTGAAATTTATAAAGCGGTAAAAAACACGCCGTTAAACAAAATTCTCATTGAAACCGATTGTCCTTATTTGGCGCCCGTTCCGAAAAGAGGCCGGAGAAATGAGCCTTTATTCGTGAAATATGTGGCGGAGAAAGTTGCCGAAATTAAAAAAATAGGGTTTAATGAAGTTGAGAAACAAACAGCTTTAAACGCTGTTGAGTTATTCAGGATTTAAAAATTATTTAAATGACGTTGCTATGACCAAATACAATCATAAAAAAATAGAAAAAAAATGGCAGGATAAATGGAAAAAAGGGAAACTTTATCAGACAAGAAAAGATAAAGAAAAGAAGAAATTTTATGCTTTGGACATGTTTCCTTATCCATCGGGAGCGGGGCTGCATGTGGGGCATCCCAAGGGATATATCGCGACGGATGTGACAGCGCGAATGAAAACGATGCGGGGGTATAATGTTCTGCATCCGATGGGATGGGACGCTTTTGGTTTGCCGGCGGAGAATTACGCCATTAAAAATAAAATTCACCCGCGAGCGGCGGTTGAGGAAAATATCAAAAGATTTAAAAAACAGCTGGAAAAAATAGGTTTTACTTATGATTGGGAAAGAGAAATTAATACGACTGATTCGGAATATTACCGATGGACTCAATGGATATTTTTGAAAATGTTTGAAAAAGGATTAGCTTATCAATCTTACGCGCCAATTAATTGGTGCCCCGGATGCCAGACCGGTTTGGCAAATGAGGATTTGGAAGGCGACAAATGCGAACGATGTGGCAGCGAAGTGGAAAAACGCCCGATGCGGCAGTGGGTTTTAAAAATGACCGCTTACGCGGATAGATTACTGGATGACTTAAAACTGCTTGACTGGGATGAGTCAATTATTGAACAGCAAAAGAATTGGATTGGGCGATCGGAAGGAGCGGAGGTAGAGTTTAAAGTCAAAAGTCAAAAGTCAAAAGTCAAAGATGCAAATCAAAAATCAAAAATTATTAAGATATTTACCACAAGACCTGATACTTTGTTTGGATGTACTTATTTGGTGGTTTGTCCGGAGCATAAAATAATTAAGAATTTGGAATCTGGAATTGAGAATCTAGAAGAAGTTAAAAAATATATTCAAAAATCGGCAAAGAAATCAGATTTGGAGCGGACGGATTTGGCAAAGGAAAAGACAGGGGTGGAGTTAAAAGGAATTAAAGCGATCAATCCGGTTAATAATGAAGAAGTCCCGATTTGGGTGGCGGATTATGTTTTGGCGGGCTACGGCACGGGAGCGATTATGGCCGTTCCGGCGCACGATGAAAGGGAT
>DAOVOJ010000025.1 GCA_030629775.1 Candidatus Moraniibacteriota bacterium | reverse complement strand
GATTTTCTACGAGAAAACCATTTACACCATTTTGCACTAACTCAGAAACCGCCCCACCGTTAAGAGCCACGATAGGCTTCCTTGACGCCATTGCTTCCAATAAAACTAAACCAAAACCTTCACTGTCTCCGTTTTTGGCGGTAATACTGGGACCTAGAAATATATCGGCGGCGGCGTAATATCTTGGCAGTTCGCGATTAGGAATACCTCCGGCGAAAATTATGTTATTTCCTAAATTTAATTTTTTAACTTGTTGTTTCAAATCTTTTTCTAACGGTCCTTTTCCGACAATTACAAATTTTGTCTCGGGATATTTTTTTAATATTATTGGCATTGTTAAAATGGCATATTTTATCCCTTTTTTTTCAACTAAACGACCGACAAAAAGTAAGAATGGTCCGGTGATATTATATTTGTTTTTAATGTCCTCATTATATTTATCCAAGCAAAAAACTTTTTTATCAATTCCCATCGGCATTATGTTAATAGAACTATTTTTTACTCCTATTTTTTCTAGCTCTTTTTTAATCGCTTCACTGACAACGGTTATCTCATCAACATTATTAAGCGTCCATTTTTTTATTTTTGTCATTAACCAATTTCTCAAACTAAAAATATCTCCGCCATGAACAGTACAAATTATTTTCAAATTTTTCTTTCTAAACAATTTTTTATAAAGAACTGCCAAAAAACCTTGGGGGATAATCCAATGGGCGTGGATAATATCTACCTCTTCTTTTTTAACTAGCTTCACTAAATTTAAAAAAGAAGAGAAAAGAAGAAAGGGAACCTGGAAAAGAAGCAATTTATTTTTCTTGATATTAGGCAGAATTGCCCCGTCGCGAAGAGAGATAAAACCGTATTTGTAGCGATAGATTTTTAAATTATCTCTTTCTTCAAGCTTCTTAGAATTTTTTACATAAGGCGTGGAAACAATTATTTCCAAATCCTTTTTTTCCGCCAATCTTTTTGACAGTTCATAAACAAAAGGCGGCGTAGAATCACCTTTTAAAAAACTTGGGAAAGTGGTGGTTGTTACTAATAATTTTTTTTTGGAGCTCATATAAATTTTGATGTATTTCGTAATCCAAAATATTTAGCTTTTTACAACCTTTTTAACTTTATAAGAATCATCCTCTTTTCCAGAAATCTTTACAAACATTTCCCCAATCAAGCCTAGAGATATAAGTTGGACGCCGACCATTATAAGTAAAATTCCAGTGATGAATAACGGGAGTCTTCCTTGAATACTCCCGTAAGCAAATTTTAAATAAGTTATGTAAATCCCGATAATAAAACCCGAACTTAAAGCTATCGCGCCCAATCCTCCAAAAAAGTGAGCCGGCCTTCTGAAATATTTTGTTAAAACTATCACGGTCAGTAAGTCCAAAAATCCATTTAAAAATCTGACAGGACCGTATTTTGATTTTCCGTATTTTCTTTTTCTGTGATGAACGGGAATTTCAGCAATCTTGTATCCCTGATTGCCGACTATGACTGGAATATACCTGTGGAGCTGGCCATATAAATCCAGTCCTCTGGCAACTTCGTTCTTGTATGCTTTAAATCCGCAATTAAAATCATGCAGTTTTATTTTTGAGAATAGCGAGGTGATGAAATTAAAAAACTTTGAACTGCTATTTTTTACAAACGAATCCTGGCGATTCTGTTTCCATCCGGAAACCAAATCGCAGTCCTCGTTTATTTTAGCGATAAAATTAGGAATTTCTTTTGGATCATCTTGTAGATCGGCGTCCATCGTAATGATAATTTTTCCTCGCGCTTTTTTAAAGCCAGTTTTTAATGCTGTCGCTTTGCCAAAATTAGTTTGAAGTGAAATGCCAATAATGCGTTCCGAGTTATCTTTAAATAAATTTTCAATTACTGCTGGCGTTGTGTCATTGCTTCCATCATTTATAATTAGTACTTCGTAATTGTTTGTAATATTTTTCATCACTTCAAATATCTCATCGCACAAAATCGGCAAACTCTCCGCTTCGTTGTAAGCGGGGATGACAATTGATATTTCTTTTTGGTTATTGTTCATTGATGGAAAATTATCTTCCTATATTTAAATACTTAAACCCCAATTTCTTTACTTTCTCCAAATTATAAATATTTCTCCCATCCACAACCACCGGTTTTTTTAGTATTTTTTTAACTTTTTTCAAATCGGCTTTTTTGAATTCGTTCCATTCGGTGGTGATCACTAAAGCGTCGCAGTTTTTTAAAGCTGTATATTTATCAGAATAAAAATTTATTTTATTTTTAAAATTATTTCTGTTTACAAATTCTTCATAATTTATTTGAGGATCGTAAGCATTTATCCGGGCGTTTTCTTTTTGAAATAATCTGATCAAATCAATCGCCGCCGATTCTCTGAAATCGTCCGTGTCAGGCTTGAAGGCCAGTCCCCATAAGCAGATTTTTTTGTCGTTTAAATTCTTTAAAATTCTTTTAGTTTTTTCCACTAATAATTTTCTTTGGTCATTGTTAACCTGAATAACCGATTTTAAAAGTTTAAAGCGGTAATTATTGCTTAGAGCGATATTGTGAAGAGCCTTAATATCTTTGGGAAAACAACTTCCGCCGTATCCCAAGCCGGCTTCTAAAAAACTTTTTCCAATTCGCGAATCCAAACCCATTCCCGTTGCGACTTCTTTAACATCGGCGTCTACTCTTTCGCAGACATTGGCGATCTCATTAATAAAGGAGATCTTGGTTGCCAAGAAAGCGTTGCTGGCGTATTTGATCATTTCCGCTGTTTCAAGGCTAGTGTTAAGAATCGGACAATTAAATGATTGGTAAAGCCGGTTGATTATTTTTCTCGCTTTTTGAGATTCCGCGCCGATAATAATTCTCTCCGGATTGGCAAAATCTTCTATCGCGCTTCCCTCTTTTAAAAATTCCGGATTGGAAACAATGTCAAAATCGCCGTGATATTTTTTAGAAATTATTTTTTTGACTAATTTTCCGGTTCCAACCGGAACGGTGCTTTTATTGACAACCACCGCGTAATTATTTAAAAACTTGCCGATCGTTTGCGCGGCGCTTTTAGCAAAAGACAGATCAACCTCCCCGTTTCTTTTCTGGGGAGTTCCGACAGCGATAAAAATAAGTTTACTTTTTTCAATCGCTGTTTTTGGATCATCGGTAAAAATAATCTTTCCCGGTTTTATCCTCCCCTTTTTTTGTTTTGAGGAGTCTAAACTTTCCAATAACTTTTTCAACCCCGGTTCGTAAATCGGAATTTTTCCAACCTGCAATCGCTTTATTTTCTCTTTGTCAATGTCATAGCAAACCACCGAATTGCCCAAATCGGCCAGGCAAACCCCCGTTACCAGCCCCACATATCCCGTTCCAATAATGGCTATTTTCATAGGTAAAATTAGGTTAAATAGAGTCTGCTGATTTATTTATCCATTATTTCCCTCTCGGGAGGGACTAGGGGGTGGGTTAACAAGTTTTTTAACACATTCCCAACCTCTTCTCAAGAGGGGAATTATGAAAAAATCAGCAGAGCCTAATTATCACCTTATCATTCTAGCTCTTTTATTGTGTTTAGTAAAGCATAAAAAAACAGCGGCAATCACCGCTGTTTTTTTGCTCCGGTTAGGAACATAATTTATTTGGACTCAATTTTATTTTCCGCTTTTTTGACCTGTTCAATGATTTTCTCAAAAACTCCGGGATTTTTAACGGCGATTTCAGAGAGGACTTTTCGGTCCATTTCAACCTTGGCTAGTTTGCAAAGATGAATAAATCGGCTATAGCTTAGGTCATATTTTCTGACAGCGGCATTCAGGCGAATCTGCCAAAGACGGCGCATAACTCTTTTTTTAACTTTCCGATCGCGATAAGCGTAAGTTCCCGCTTTCATCAGCGCTTCTTTGGCGGCTCGGAATTTTTTACTTCTCGCGCCCAAAAATCCTTTGGCTCTTTTAATAACTTTTTTTCTTCTTTTGCCGGCGGTAACACCTCGTTTAATTCTGGTCATAGTATTTAGATAAAACTTATGATATTTTATAAATTTCCAATTTGTCTTTTTGCCATTTTCTGATAACCTCCGCTAACTGAACTGTCTTTTCTTTTTTGGCGGGTAACATTGCCTGATTCCCGCGCGTTAAAATGGTCCTGCCCTGTTTTTCTGGCAATTACTTTTCCTGTTTTAGTGATCTTAATTCTTTTGGCAACCGCTTTTTTGGTCTTGATTTTCATAAATAAATTGCTATATTACTAAATCTTGTATTTAATAATCACATTAAATCCGTTTGGACTTTTTTTGAGTGGCTGTTCAAAAACAGTTTCTTGCTCTTCGGGTGATAACTCAAAAATAGTTTGGATGAAATTTTCCAGTTTTTCTCTGGCCAAGCCTTGATGCGCCTTTTCTCTTCCTCTGAGAAACATATCAATTTTTATCTTATGGCCTTTTTCCATAAACTTTTGAGCTCTTTTGGCCTTGAAGTCCAAATCGTGTTTTTCAGTCTTAATTCCAATTCTAATTCCCTTCAATTCCGTTTTTTTCTGATGGGCTTTCTGAATTCTATCTTGCTTGGCGAGGCGGTAAAGATATTTGCCGTAATCAATGATTTTACAAACCGGCGGTTGGACGGTAGGAGCAACTTCCACCAGGTCTAATTCTTTTTCTCGGGCAATCTCCAAAGCCTCCCCGGTCGGCATTTCTTTTCTTATATTCTTTTCTTCGTCAATTAAAAGCACCTGAGGGACTTTGATTTGTTCATTAATTCTAAATTTCTTTTTTTTAGCGATATGCTTAAAATTAGTATTAAGTATTAAATAGTTAGTATTAAACGCTTTTTGTCATTCCGACCGAAGTGACCCTGAGGCGATAGCCGAAGAGGGAACGGAGCGGAGGAATCTGTAAATGCAAGATGCTTATTTCTAATAAAGACATTACTAAATACACATTTTATTCACTAACAGATCCTTCGACTCCTATCGTCGCTCAGGATGACAAAAAATAGAGTGGAGATGGCGGGAATTGAACCCGCGTCTGGAATGATACTTTGAAAACCTTCTACCAATGTAGGCTGTTCATTTTTGTTCAAGCTGTTAAATAAAGAGCAGCCAAGACTTTAACAACTCTAGCTCGCAAGTTTCAATCGCCCCTACAAGCGTTAGGACGACCTATCTCAATAATATGACACCGGAATTAGCCTATTGAGAATCGGCTAGTCCGATGGCTTTGCTGTTGTCGTTTAGGCAGCAGCGTAAGCGTTAGCATAAGTAGGAGCTCTGAATGCAGAGGCTACTTTGCTCAAAAGTGTTTTTGCACTTATGTTTTACTAATTAGTTTAACGAGATAAATTAGCGTGCTCGATTGGCAATTTTTAAAGAAATTTTCCATCGAGGCCTAGCATCCCCGAGTATTGGAACTTAAAATTTAAAACACGATTTATTTTATTTTCACTGGCAAAATATTTTCATCATGTTTCAAGCTTCAAGCTCCATGTTTTTTCATGGCTCTTTCAATTTTCCTCTTTGCGTCTCTTCTCTTAATCTCTTCCCGTTTGTCTATCTTTCTTTTTCCCTTTCCTATGCCGATTTCAACCTTTATCAAACCACCTTTAGAGTATACTTTAATTGGCACTAATGTCAAGCCTTTCTGGCTGATTTTCCCGATAAGCGACTTGAGCTGGCTTTTGCGGAGGAGTATTTTTCTGGATTGGTCGGGTTGATAATCTTTAGGCATATTTAGGGGTTGGTAAGCGGGAATGTTGGCGTTGATCAAAAACGCCTCATTTCCAGTGATGGTCACATAAGCTCCTTTCAGGCTGATATGTCCGGTTTTAATCGATTTAACTTCATATCCCTTCAATACCAAGCCAGCCTCCAGTTTATCCAGGATTTCGTAATCATAAGTCGCTCGTTTGTTGACGGCATATGTTTTCATGGTTTTATATTTCTTATATTATTAGTTTAGCACAAGGAAAGAAATTGGGAAATTGGTTTAATAAATTTGAATTAAGGAATTATTTATTAACGAATTAACGAATTAACGGATTGAAATAAAAAAACAACAGAAATTAATGGAAATTTGCTTCGCCGAAATTAATTGAAATTAAATTGTTGTTTCCCGCGCGACAACTAAATTTCTATCAATTTCCATTATAATTTAATTCGTTAATTCTTTAATCCGTTAATTCATTAATTTTTCTATTCCATTGACTTAAATTCTCATTATTCTATACTAAGAATAAGAAAGTTGAAACTAACTTATAATCAATAATATGAAAATTGGCATTGACGCTCAGACAATTTTAAACCCTGAAATGGGTGAGGCGGCGGGGTTGGGACATTATACCTACCAGCTGATCAGGCATCTTTTAAAAATAGATTCTCAAAACGAGTATGTCCTGTTTTTTAGTTATCAAGCGCGCGAGAAAGACATTAAAAAATTAAAAAAAATCGGAAAGTCTAATATTAGAATTAAACATTTCCCGTTTTCTTATTATAAAAAATTCTTGCCCGGGGTTTATTCGGAACTGTTAAAGGCGGCGGTTTTTGCTCGTGAAAGGCTGGACATTCTTCATGTCCCGGGAGGGAAAGTTCCCAGAGCATACAGAGGAAAAGTGGTCGTAACCGCTCATAATTTGGCGATTAAAAAATTCCCTGAACTTTTTTCCAAAAAACAAGTTTTAAAGTTCAAACTTAATCCTCCCGCTTTTGACAGAGCTGATTTGGTGATTGCCGCTTCCAACGCCGCTCGAAAAGATTTGAAAGACGAGTTTAAAATTAAAAATAATAAAATTCAGGTGATCAACCACGGTTTTGACGAGAAATTTTTTCAGGACGCTTCAATCGGCGAAATACAAAAAGTAAAGAATAAATACGGCATTAAAGGAGAATATTTTCTTTTTATGAACACCATCAAGCCGCTTAATAATCTTACAAGATTAATTGAAACTTTTGCGAAATTAAAAGCGACCTTGGAAAATAAAAAGCCCCGGTCTCATTATCAGCTGGTGCTGGCGGGCAAAGATGGCTGGATGGCGCATCAAATCCACCAAATTGCCAAAGATTTCGGTTTGAAAAATCAGGTTATTTTTACCGGCTATATTCCGCCTGAAGCTCTTAACGCTCTCTTTGGCGGAGCGGATGTTTTTGTTTTCCCGCCTATTTACGAGGAATTCGGGGCTCCGGTTTTGGAAGCAATGGCTTGCGGAGCGCCGGTGGTTTGCTCCAATGTTCCTTCTTTGTCCGAGGTCGTCGGAGACGCCGCTTTGCTGGTTGATCCTTACGACACTAACGCGATGAAAGAAGCGGTCCTGAGAGTTTTAGAAGACCAAAGAACAAGAGAAGAGTTGAAAAAAAGGGGGAAAGAGCAAGCAAGAAAATTTCACTGGGAAAAAACAGCGATGCTGACTTTAGATGCTTACAGGAAATTAAACAGCGGAAAATAAGACTTGGCGTTTTATTTTTCCTCTCTACCAAGAATCTGTTCCGAACTTGATTTAGGAAGGGGACAGAGGGGGGTAAAATATCCAACATTCAACATTCATTCAACACTCAATAAATTAATATTCAATTGAATATTAAATGTTGAATATTGAATGAATATTGGGTATTGAATATTTTATCCATTCTAATATCTTCTTTTCGAGTACTCGAAAGGGAATTATAAAATAATTAATAAGATCTAAATAGCTTCACTCAAAACCTTATCTATAAATTCTTTTATTTTATTAATGGGAATGACCAAATTTTCTCCCTGGCTGATTCCAACGACTTCTCCTTTGATGTTAATTAAGGGGGCGCCGTAAAAATTGTCAGGGAGTTTTTTAGTGATCAAGATCACTTTTTGAGCATTTGTTTTATTTTTTTCAGCATCTGAAACTAAAAATTCAAATTGGGAAACCAGACCATCCATTATTGCTTTATTGTTTGCGGCAATTAATTTTTCTCCCAATTCAAGGCTGTCAGAATCGCCAAAAGTTACCATTGGCAGATTATCAGCGTTTACTTTAAAAACGGCGATTCCGGTTAGGCGGTCAAAGTTAATCCATTGAGCGTCTAAAATTATATTGTTTTGAAATTTAATTCTAACGGTCTCGTCTTTTTTCAATGGCCTGTCTGTTTTGGAAATTACTATCCCGTCGCTGGTAAGAATAAAGCCGATTTTTTCGTCGCTGGCCGGGAAATTAATATCTTTATTTTTCGGCTCATCGCTTTTTATTTTTGAAGAAAAAGTTGCTGTCACGACCGAAGGCATAATTTTTTTAATGGCTTCTATCGTCGCTTGATCTTCCGATATTTTTGTTTCAACTGTTTTCTCTATAGTGACGGTCCGTTCATTAACATTTTTTAAAAATTCATATCTGTTTAATTCCGGAAACTGAACCAATAAATGCGGCAAGCCGTATCGGTCAATAATAATCCCCCCCGTTCCGCCGATAACCAGCGTAAAAATAATTATGGCAACGGCGCGAAATATTTTTTTAAGCATCCGAGCAGAATATTTATTTTGACCAATTTTTTCATCTTCTCTTTTTTTAATTTGATTTATTTTTTGAAACGCCCTAAGAGATTTTAGTCTGAATTTGTTCATAAAATTTTTATTTTATTTCCCATTTACTGGAAAGCAGTAAGAAGGCAATGATAACTGTTAAAAATAAAATATTTAAAAAAATACTTTTTCTATTCAGGGCGCCGTTTAAATGATCTTTCAGCATATTCCAGAAAATATAATAATTCGCTAAAATAATCGCCCCGACGGTTAACTGGTTCGCTGGCCAGAAGGAAATCGCCCAAGTTAATTCTACCATAATCCAGCCTAATAAAAAAGAATAAAACCAAGGAGCTTGTTTCATTGTTCGTTCAGCGTTTCTTTCTCTTATTTGTTGGCTGGCGGAGAAGAGGGACATTTTTTGAAATATGGAGCTTATTTTTAAGAGGCAATAAGTGGAAAAAGCAGTATTTAAAAGAATGGCCAGCATTATTAAGTGTGTTGGCAGATTTAAATCCAGATATAGTCCGTAACTTCCGACCGTCCACAAAAAAACGGAAACTAAAATAGCGCCTTTAATAAAGTTAAACGCCAGGCTTGGAAATTTTGCTCTTGCCATTTTTTCTTTCTGGCACTGGTAATAACCAAAGAACATATTTATGCTGGCGAGCGTCAGCATAAATGTAAAAGAAAATATGATCGCGCAGAAATGTTTAAAGCCGTCGTCTCTTAAGGCGAGAAGAAAGATCAAATAACTTGCGATAGTCAAAGATGAAATAACAATTGCCAAAAACCGATATTTTTCTTTAGGCTGTCTGCCGAAAGAAAGGTTTAGAAGAGGGCTGCCAATGGCAATTAAAGCTAATCCCACCGAAATTTTCCACGAAAAATCAAAATCACCGGCAGCTGATTCTAAGGTCATTAAGAGTAGGAAAGAGGGAATAATGAATTTAAGAGTTTTAACAAATGTCATAAAAGTAGCTTTTTAGGTTGTAGCTTTTTAGCTTTTTAGAAGTTCCTCGCTTTTTGTCATTCCGACCGAAGCGACCCCGAGGCGATAGCCGAAGGGGGAACGAAGTGGAGGAATCTGTAAACTCTAATAAAAATACTTTATTAGACACGTTTTATTCGCTGACAGATCCTTCGGCTCCTAAAACCTGCCCCGTGCTTCGATACGGGGTCGCTCAGGATGACAAGTTAAAATGTGTAAATCACAATATAAACAGTATAACATAAAAGCGTTGAAATGCTCCATATAATATAATATGTGTTAAAATATTAGTATGTCAATATGTTAATATAAAATTATGGCAACAAGGGCTTTTGAATTTGCTTATAAGCTTCTGGGATTAAGGCTAAGATCGGTTTTTGAGATGGAAAAAAGGCTGAAAGAAAAAGGTTTTGAAAAGGAAATAATCGGTCAAGTGATAAAAAAGCTTGAAGAACAGGGGTATCTTGATGATGAAAAATTTACCGAAGCATGGATTCACGATCGGATAAACCTGCAGCCCCGCGGAAATTTTTTAATAAGCAGAGAATTGAAAGAAAAAGGTATTGCCTCTGAACTAATAGAAAAAAAATTATCAGAATTACTGCCTATTGAAAAAGAGCTGGAAATGGCGGAGGAGCTGGCTGATAAAAAAATCAAGATCATAAAAAACAGAAAAGTGAAATTGCCGAAAGAAAAGATTTATCAGATGATGGCGGCGTTTTTACAAGGCAAAGGATTTTCAGGAGAAGTTATTAAGGAAGTGATGGAAAAATTAGCTATTGTCTCCAATCACCCCTAACCCCTCCTTGCCAAGGAGGGGAATAAATAAATCCTTCTTTTGCATTAAAGAGGGGAATAAATTGTATTTTGTAATTCTATGTCAACTTTTTCTAAAAAACTAATTTTTCTTGGTTTATTAATAACCCTTTTTGCTTTTGGAGGCCAAAAGTTAGTTAAATCTTTTTCTAAAAAAGAAATTCCGGAACCGAATAATTCTTTTTATGTGGCGGTTAACGACAATGGTTTGGAGTTTAAAATTCCCGCTGTTAAGGGAGCAACTGTTCAGAATATTTTGGCAAGCTCAAATATTAAATTAAGCAGAAGCGATCTTTTATTGCCAAATCTTGATTTCGTTATTTCGCCCGGTTCGAAAATTATTATTCAGAGGGCTGTTCCGGTAAAAATTATTTTTGACGGACAGGAAAAGGAAACGGCTATTTTTGGTTCTACCGTTGAAGACGCTCTCTCGGAAAATAAAATAGAACTTGCCGGATTGGACAAAGTAAAACCCGGACTGAAAGAGCCTATTTGTTCCGGCATAGAAATAAAAATCATCAGAGTAACTCAAAAAATTATTCCGGAAAAGTTTGAAATAAATTATCAGACTATTGAAAAATTAAATGATCAAATGTTTTACGGCAAAACCAGATCCATTCAAAAAGGAAAGAACGGCGAAGAAATTAAAACTTTCAAAGTTACTTATGAAAATGGAAAAGAAGTTAAAAGAGAATTAATTTCCCGAGAAGTAATTAAAGAATCTCTGGAAGAAATTATTGAAAAGGGAGTTAAAATTGTTATCGGCCGCGTCCAAATCGGCGTGGCCAGCTGGTATGACTATAAATTGGATGGAATTGTTTGGAGTAAGAATCATTTAACCGCTGCCAGCCGAGATTTTCAAAAGAGAACATTTTTAAGAGTAACTAATTTGGCGAACAATAAAAGCGTTATTGTTAAAGTGAACGACTATGTCGTCAATCCGAAAGTGATAATTGATTTATCCAGTGGCGCTTTCAAGAAAATCGCTTCTTTATGGACGGGGAAGATTGAGGTGAAAGTTGAGGAGATATTATAAAATAGTATTAAGTATTAAGTAGCTAGTATTAAGCGCTTAATACTCAATACTCAATACTTAATACTAATTATGAATAATATTCATTCTCCTGAAGAAATTAAAAGCATTCTTAGACAAAGCAATCTGGTCGTTCTTAAGCAGCTTGGCCAGCATTTTTTGGCGGACGAGAAAGTTTTGAAGAATATTATTGAAGCGGCCGATTTAAATAAAAATGACGCGGTTATTGAAATCGGGCCGGGCTTAGGAACATTAACTCACGAGCTGGCCTTGAAATGCCGAAAAGTAATAGCGATTGAAAAAGATAAAAAAATGGTTGAGTTGTTGAGAAAGAATTTAGAGCGGTTTAAAAATGTGGAAATTATTGAGGGAGATATTTTAGAAAGAGTTCCGGTCTCTCTAAAAGAGGCTGGAACTCTGAACTCTCTAAACTCTTATAAAGTGGTGGCAAACATTCCTTACTATATTACTTCGCCGATCATTAAGTTATTTCTTGAAAGTTCCGTTAAGCCGGAGCTGATGGTTCTTCTGGTTCAGAAAGAAGTGGCGGAAAGAATTTGCGCTTGCCCGGGAAAAATGAGCGTCTTGGCTCTCTCGGTTCAAATTTACAGCCAGCCGGAATTGATCAATCTCGTTTCTAAAAATTCTTTTTGGCCCGCGCCGAAAGTTGACTCGGCGATTTTAAAAATTAGCAATATTAAAACTTCAGCTGAAGTTAGAAAAAGCCTGGGATTTAAAAAGGCGTCTGAAAAAGATTTGTTTAGAATTATCAAAATCGGTTTTTCCTCCAAACGAAAAAAGTTAGCTAATAATTTATCGTCCGGGTTGAATTTAAGAAAAGAAGAGATTTCAAAAATTTTCGAGAAGCTCGGAATAAATGAAAACTCCCGCGCGCAGGAATTAAGTTTGAAAAAATGGGGGGACTTGACAAATTTTATCAGTATGCTAAACTGATTTATTGTCCTGAAGAAACATTAAAAACTTAGTTTTTGGTAATTTGTAAGCAGTTATCCCAAGTTATTCTGGGATTTAGGGATTTTATCTTAGCCGGGTAGACTGGTGGTCTTGAACTTACTGAGCTATTCCTCAGAAAAATTTCTTTCTTCGGTTTTACTGAAATTGGAGAGCTGACCCCGTTCCAAAATTTACAAGAAAGCGCAAGGAAAAAATAATACGAAACAATTTAGAATATTTATTTCCAGCAGATGATATTGTAGATTTTGGAACGGGGTAAAACTGCTTACAAATTACTGAACGCTAAGGAGAACATAAAATATGAAAAACAATCCCGAGAATTCGGGATTGTTTTTTTATGTTTTTACATTTGTGCCGAGGGAGGGACTCGAACCCTCAAGACCTTGCGGTCATCAGATTTTAAGTCTGACGTGTATACCAATTCCACCACCCCGGCATTATCGTGTAACGCAAAACGTATAACGTATAACCTGTCATTCTGAGGAGGCACGACGAAGAATCCCGTAACTATGCACACAAAACCATCGCTGTCATTCTGAATTTATTTCAGAATCTACTGGATATTACATCAAAATAAACCTATAAATCACCCAAAAATAGAATAAAGTGAATTAAATATAGGCTAGATGTAGTAGTCAAAAGATACTGAAATGAATTCAGAATGACAATACAACAATGCAATAATATCCTTCGACTTTATGGAGAAGCCATACACGCACAGTTCTCCACAAGGTCGAACAATATTGATCCATTAATACTAGCTACTTAATACTACTATGAGTGACATCATTCAAAAACTGAATACATTAAAAGACATTCAACCTAGTGAAAAGTGAGTTGTTGAGATGCGAGAAGAGGTGTGG
>DAOVOJ010000068.1 GCA_030629775.1 Candidatus Moraniibacteriota bacterium | reverse complement strand
GAACTGGAGAAATTTGTCAAGATGGTAGTGGTGGTACTGTTGCTGGTCATACTGTCTTATGGCCAGATATTAGTGGTACTGGTTATTGTTATGCCATAGCTGATAGCGCTTGTGGTACCGCGGCTCAGGTTGATGTTGCTTTGCCAGCCACTTTTTATCTGTATGATTCTGATAATATTGCAATTACTTGTACTTGGAGCGTTACAAATAATCTAGTGTGTAAATAAACTAATTTTTGTTAGTTTAAAGTTTTCTTTAAAGAACACTTAAGAAAATAAAAACAGGCGGAATTTCCACCTGTTTTTATTTTTTGGAAAAGCTGGTATAATAAAAGAGTTGAAAGTCTAGAAGGTTAAAAGTCAGTAATATAAGAGTCATGCGTTTGCTGTCATTCCGACCGAAGTGACCCTAAGGCGATAGCCGAAGAGGGAGCGAAGTGGAGGAATCTGTAAACACAAAATACTTATTTTTAATAAAGACATTATTAAACACACATTTTATCCACTAACAGATCCCTCGACTCCTATCGTCGCTCGGGATGACAAGCTCAAATGCGTAAGTTCTTGTAATAATAATTCCAACATTATGATCATCAAAAACAAAAGAGGTTTTACTTTGATCGAGCTTTTAGTTGTCATCGCTATCATTGGCATTCTAGCAAGTATGGTAATAGTCAATGTAAGTTCTGCTCGCGATAAAGCTAAGGACGCGGTAATTAAAAGCTCCGTTTCTCAGGTAAGGGCGGTGGCGGAATTATCCAAAGACGATAACGGGGATTTTGACGGTGTTTGCGGCGAATCAGACATAACGGGAAAAATATCTAATAATATTTCCGAAAATGGAGGGACGATGATCTGCAATGATAACGCCAGTGAGTATTGTGTTTCTTCGGTTTTAAATAACGGAACCTCTGTTTGCGTGGACGATTTCAAAACCTTAAAAACCGGCAGTTGTGGCACGGGAACTTCATGCCCGTAATTTACACACTAAAGTGTGAACTCCAAATATTTTTTCCGGAGTTCAGGTTTTAACCCGTAAGATATTTTATGATTATTTTTTATATATTAATCTTTATTCTAGGCCTGGCGATGGGCAGTTTTTTGAATGTGGTTATTTTTAGATTAGAGAATAGAGAGAAAATAGTAAACGATAGGTCAAAATGTTTGCGTTGTAATCATATTTTGGCGTGGTATGACCTGATTCCGGTTTTTAGTTTTATATTTTTAAAAGGCAGGTGTCGGTATTGCGGAAAGAAGATTTCTTGGCAGTATCCAATTGTAGAATTAATAACGGGAACACTATTTGTAATAATTTTCAATTTTTCCGCCCAAGGCGGACCAGCCTCGGGCTGGCAATTTTTATTATCTATTTTATCTTTATTGTTCTGGTTTTATATTGTTTCATCTCTCATTGTCATTTTTGCCTATGATCTAAAACATTACATCATTCCAGACAAAATAATTTATCCGGCAATTGTCGTAACTTTTATTTATAAGTTATTTGAAATTTTGAATTTTGGTCATTTGAATTTATTTAGAATTTGGAATTTGCCAGCTCAAGGCTGGTCCGCCTTGGGCGGAGAAATTGGAAATTTAATAACTGTTTTTAATCCATTTATTGCAGCTATTCTCGCTGGCGCTTTCTTTTTAAGTATCGTGCTTCTTACTCGTGGCAGGGGCATGGGCGGGGGTGATGTGAAATTAGGATTTTTAATGGGATTAATATTAGGCTGGCCGCTAGTTTTGATCGCTTTATTTTTATCTTTCATTATAGGGTCAGTAGCTGGAATATTTTTGATACTTGTCGGAAATAAAACAATGAAAAGCATGATCCCATTCGGTCCGTTTTTGGTTCTTGGAACTTTTATAGCGTTGTTTTGGGGAGAGGGGATTATTGAGTGGTATTTAAATATAATTATTTAAATCAATTAGTTATTCTATTCGTCAGTGTTTATCTGTGGCTTTAGTCAGTGTTCGTCAGTGTCTAATTATTTAATAGCACACAGATAAACACTGACTAAAGGCGCAGACGAACACAGATTAGATGTGTTAGTTTTTCAACAAATAATTTTATTATTGAATGAATAAATCAGAAGCTAAAAATCGAATAGAAAAACTCAAAAAAGAGATCAATCATCATCGTTATCTTTATCATGTTTTGGATAGGCAGGAGATCTCTGACGCGGCGCTGGATTCACTGAAACATGAGCTTTATGAGCTTGAATCGCAATATCCGGAATTTATAACTACTGATTCTCCGACACAGAGGGTTGGCGGAAAACCGCTGGATAAATTTAAGAAAGTAAAACATAAGGTTAGGCAGTGGTCTTTCAATGACGCTTTTGAAAAAGAAGAAATTATTGATTTCGAGAAGAGAGTTAAAAAATTCCTTGTAGAAAAAGGAGAGAGTGATGATGTAACTTTGGATTATACCTGCGAGCTTAAGATTGACGGGCTTCATGTTGTTCTTGAATATAAAAATGGAACT
>DAOVOJ010000007.1 GCA_030629775.1 Candidatus Moraniibacteriota bacterium | reverse complement strand
GATAGCCGAAGAGGGAACGGAGTGGAGGAATCTGTAAATGCATCTTGCTGTTTTTGTAAAAACACTTGAAAGACGCGCCTTATTTACTTACAGATCCCTCGACTCGCTCCATCCTGCTCTAAAAGCTGTCGCTTTCAGAGCAAGACTCCGCTCGCTCGGGACGACAGACTAAAGCATCTAAATCCTAAAATAATAAAAAATTTATGAAAAAACTTTACCAAAAAATCTTTCTCTTATCTTTCCTCGCAATTTCTCTAACGGCAGTAAATGTTCAAGCCGCTATGATTGATATAAGCAACCCTATTACCGTGACGGACTTCAACGAATTGGTGGAAGGTATTTTAGATTGGGTTTTGGGAATTGCCGGATCGGTCGCCTTGCTGATGCTGATCGCCGGGGGGATAATGTATGCCACGGCGGCGGGAAGCGAGGAGAAAACAAAAGCGGCGAAGAAGACCATTTTTTGCGCTATCCTGGGGGTGATAATCGTGATTCTTTCCTATTCAATGATAGTTGTTCTTCATGGCATTCTGACTTAAAGTCGTATAAAATAATCAGCGCGTGGCAATGAAAATTATTTACAATAAATCATCACTCAAATTTAATTGGAAAATTTTAACTGTTCTGGCGGGAACGGCAACGCTTTTTGTTTTCACTTTTTTAATTACACCTGCTTTTGCCGCGCCAGAGCTGGCTATTATGGGAAAACCGGTCGTTGACATAGTCAGCGACGCGATTAGCTGGCTGATAACGGTGGTTGTTATTCTAGCCATTATGATGGTAGTTGTCGGTGGAATTGCTTATATTTTTTCCAGCGGCGATCCTCAGAGGGCGGCGTTTGCCAGGAAAATTATTCTGTGGGCGCTTGGCGGTTTGATGATCACGGGGTTTGCCTACGCGATTATTGTATTGATTGAGAAGATAGTGGCGCCGTAAACGGCGGCATAAATTGTTTTATTGGTTGACAGAGAACTATTTTTAGAGTATATATTAGTAATGGTGAATTCAAAATTTAAATAGAATAACTGAAAATATTATGGATAATCTTAATCTTTCTGTTCAAACGAGAAAAAAACTAGGCAAAAAAACCGACTCTTTGCGTCAAGAGGGGCTTATCCCCGGAGTGTTATACGGACACGGGATTAAAAATCAGATGATAAAGGTTGACGAAAAAGATTTTAAGGAAGTTTTTAAAAAGGCGGGCGAAAGCACTTTGGTTGATCTGGGCGTTGATGACCAAAACAAAGTGAAAGTTTTGATTTACGACGCGCAGAAAGATCCGGTAACGGGAGAATATATTCACATTGATTTTTATCAAATTAAAAAAGGTGAAAAGATTACCGCCAAAGTGGCGCTTGATTTTATCGGCGAGTCGCCGGCGGTTAAAAATCAAGAGGGAGTCTTAATTAGAAATCACGACGAGCTGGAAATTAAATGTTTGCCAAAAGATCTGGTTCATGACATTAAAGTTGATCTATCAAAACTTGAAAATCTGGACGACGCGATCAGGGTAAAAGATTTGGATATTCCCGAAGAAATTGAAGTGCTTGCCAATAAGGAAGATGTTATTACCAGCGTTACTCCTCCTCGAACCACCGAAGAGCTGGATGAACTGGAAGAAAAAGTAGAAGAGAAGGTGGAAGGAGTGGAAGTTGAAAAGGGGAAAGAGCAAGAAGAGTCAGAATCAGAAAAGGGAGACAAGAGTAAAAAAGAGCAAGGGAAAAAAGAGCGAGGGAATAAGTAAAGTATAACGTACAACGTGTAACGCATAACGTATAACATTTTTGTTACAGGTTACACGTTATACGTTACACGATTGGGGTTGACAGTTTGTCTTTTTGGGAGTATAATAGAGGTAATATAATAATATAAAAGAAGGGTGAAAGTCCTTCTTTTTGTTTGTAAAAAAATCCCCTTTTGAAAGGGGATTGGGGGTGTGTTAAAGAGCATGTTTTAATCTCCCCCTACCCCCTCCTTCATAAGGAGAGGAGATAAAATAAATAAATACGGGTGACCTCTAATTTTTAAGGGGTCTTTATGTTAAACTGTAAAATAAAACATAAATCTTGTAAACCGCGAAATAAATTTCTGCTTGGCTGTTTTCTGGCAATGATCTTTTTTATAAGCGCCAGTTCGGATGTTTTCGCTTCAGAAATTACCGTCGAAGAAATGATAGAATTAACTAATCGGTCAAGAATAGAATCGGGGCTGGAAAGTTTATCTGTGAATTCTAAGTTGGTGCAGGCGGCGTATTTAAAAGCGGACGATATGTTTAAATTTGATTATTTTGAACACACCAGTCCGGTAGGGATTGATCCTTGGCATTGGATTGAATTAGCGGGTTATGATTATTATTACGCCGGTGAAAACCTAGCAATTGATTTTATTACCGCGGGGGGAGTTCATCGGGCGTTAATGGAAAGTTCGTCGCATCGGGACAACATTTTAAATTCTCGTTTTAAGGAAATCGGAGTGGCGGTTTTAGAGGGTGAATTTGAAAATTCAAATTCAACGATAGTGGTGGAGATGTTTGCCTTGCCGTTTAATTATAATAAAAATAAGAACGAGGCGGATAAAAAAACAGAAGACGAAGAAATAAAAATAGAGGAAATAGAGATAACAACGGAACTGGAAGCAAAACCGGAGACGGAAATAGAAATAAAGCCAAAATCTGATTTAGATTCTACACTGAACCGGGAGGACAATGTTTCAGATATTACTCCGAATATTTCAAAAAAGCCAGCATCTAAAAAAACGCCGGATCTACTGGCGATGATATTAGTTGAAAATAATTTTAATTTGATTGACAGCTATTTAGCAAGTAATTTGTATTTTAAAGACAACGGCGAATTTTTGAAACAGAGGGAAGAGGGAGTAGTACTGGCTTCGGCGGGCACTCAACCTCCGGAGCATTCAGACAGCGGATTTATTTATTTATTGTCGCTGGTTTTGGGGATTGATCTATCGGCCACGCTTATGATAATCGCCAAATATACCAGTATATAATTGACACTCTTCTTGGTTTTGCTATACTAAAAAAGTTACAACTCATCACGCCGTTGTAGCTCAGTTGGTAGAGCAACTCCATGGTAAGGAGTAGGTCTGCGGTTCGAGTCCGCACAACGGCTCCAAATAAAAAAACCGCAGTTAAGACTGCGGTTTTTTTGATTGATTTTATGGGTGCTTTGTGCTATTCTATGCTTAATAAAGGGTTGCTTGATTTTTTGAAAAAATTATCAGATCCTAATAAATTTGGCTTATTGGAATATTATAAATTTATTTGTAAAATATAATAGCGTTGTTTAATCTATAATCATTTAAAAATTATGGACTGTAAAAGATCGTTAAAATTACACAAAAAAACCGGCGGCAAACTGGAAATTAAAAGCAAATTTGAGATCAAAACCAAAGAGGATTTAAGTATGGCATATACTCCTTGCGTTGCCGAGGTTTCTTCCGCAATAGCGAAAGATAAAAAACTGGCAAGAGAATATACCATAAAGAAAAATACGGTTGCGGTCGTTTCCGATGGAAGCGCTGTTTTAGGTTTGGGGAATATCGGCGCCGAAGCGTCAATTCCGGTGATGGAAGGAAAATCTATTTTGTTTAAAGAGCTTGCCAATGTTGACGCGTTTCCGATATGTTTGAAAACCCAAGATCCGGATGAGATCATTGAAATTGTAAAAAATATATCTCCTGTTTTTGGAGGAATAAATTTGGAGGATATTTCCGCTCCGAATTGTTTTTATGTTGAAGAAAAATTGCAAGACATTGGAATACCTGTTATGCACGATGACCAGCACGGAACCGCGATAGTCGTTGTTGCCGCGCTGATCAATGCCGCGAAAGTCGCTGGGAGAAAAATAAATTCTATGAAGATCGTAGTGGTTGGAGCGGGGGCGGCGGGAAACGCGATCGCAAAAATGATAGCGCGCGAGTTAAATCCAGAGGACATAGTTGTCTGCGATAGCAAAGGAATAATAAGCAAAAATAGGGAAGACTTAAATCCGATAAAAAGAAAACTTTTAGAAACAACGAATAAAAATAACACGCAAGGAAGTATGGAAGACGCGTTGGTTGGCGCTGATGTTTTTATCGGCGTTTCTACGAGTGGAATTTTGAATGCTGATATGGTTAGAACTATGAATAGCGGTCCGATTATTTTCGCGATGGCAAATCCCATTCCGGAGATTATGCCGGATGAGGCAAAAAAGGGCGGAGCCGCCGTTATCGGCACGGGGAGAAGCGATTTTCCGAATCAAATTAATAATGTTTTAGCTTTTCCGGGAATTTTTAGGGGGCTCTTAGATAGCGGAGCAACAAAAGTCACGGATGAAATTAAAATAAACGCGGCAAAAGCATTGGCTGATTATATTGAAGATCCTACAGCCGAAAACATTCTTCCGGATCCGCTTGATAAAAAAGTCGCGACAGTTATCGCCGAGAGCGTATTAGTTTGTAGGTTGTAGCTTTTTAGCTTCTTAGGTTGTCATTTCGAAGGAGTGAAACGACTGAGAAATCGCTTAAATAATAATTTTGAAATAAATAATGTTTATTGCGAATAACAACATTGAAGGGATTCCTCACCCTAACGGGATTCGGAATGACAAAATTTAACGCGGGGTTTAAAATTGACTTAAATGCCGGAAGTTGCTAGAATTTAGATAGATTATTTATAACTAAATTAAATATTATGGACAAAAAACCGTTTATTCAAAAAATTGAAGAATTGAGAAATTCGCGGGTGATCTCTTATTTGACCAGCGATCGGCAAGGACCGATAAATGCCAGAGTGGCGATGGATATTATTCCTATTGTCAGCCGGCAGTTGCGCGCGATCGGCAGAACCAAAAACATTGATCTGTTTCTTTACAGCGCGGGCGGGGATACGATGGTGCCGTGGCGGCTGGTTTCAATGATGCGCGAGTATTGCGATAAATTTTCCGTCATTATTCCGTATAAAGCGCACAGCGCGGCGACGATGATTTCTCTCGGGGCGGACGAAATTGTGATGAGCGATCTTTCCGAACTGTCTCCGATCGATCCGTCAACGGCGAATGTTTTCAATCCTCAGGATCCGAAAAATCCACAGAATAAAATTCCGATTTCGGTGGAGGATGTGATGGCGTATTTTGATCTGGCGAAAAATAAATTCGGCATTAAGAACGATGAAGATCTGACAAAGATCTTCAATAAATTTGTGGAATCAAATCCGCAGATACACCCGTTGGCGCTTGGCAATGTGAACAGGACGCATAATCTGATACGCATATTGGCGAAGCGGCTTCTCAAGAGCCATAATTCTCCGATGAAAGAAGATGAGATCGAAAAGGTGGTTGATTATTTCACGGAGAAACTTTATTCGCACCAATATTTTATAGGTAGAAAAGAGGCAAAGGAAGATTTGGGAGTGAGGGCGGTGGTTAACGCGGACGAAACGCTTTCAAAGGTGATGACGGAACTTTACGAAGCGTATAAAGAAGAAATGGAGCTTGGGAAAGTATGGAATCCGGAAAGTGAACTTGGCGAGAACGCGATGCAGAACAAAAAAGATTACAAAATCGCCTTCGTTGAAAGCCGTGATCTATCCAACTGTTTTACGCTTTCCGTTGAATATAAAAAACAGCAAGTTGCCGCCGCCCAGCCAACTCCGCAGGGTCCTATTCAAATGCCGCGGGAGCAGGTGGTTTGGAGAGTTATTAGCCAAGGATGGAAATAAAAAAAATCGGAGCCAATAAACAGTAATAAACAGGTCTTGATAAATTATTTTATTTATGTTAGGTTAAAGCGTAGAAAGAGGTTTTTATATTTTATTCTAAAAACATGTCTCAAGATAATTTGATTAAAATGAAGTGTGTGGAATGCGGGGAAATTAATTATTATTCAAGCAAAAATAAGAAACTTATCAAGGAAAAGCTGGAGATGCAAAAGCATTGTTCCCGGTGCAAAAAACACACCAAGCACAAAGAAGCGTAAAATATATCCCCGACTTTCTTTAGGAGGGGATTTTAGGGAGCTTAGTTTAGCGGTAGAACTTCGGTCTCCAAAACCGACGGCGGGGGTTCGATTCCCTCAGCTCCTGCCAGACAGAATCACAGGGTCAAGAGACCCTGTTTTTGTTTTTAGTCTTGATTTTTTGGGTGGGAGTGGTAGAGTGGGGGTAGGTTTGTAATTGATAATAAATAAAAAATATGGAAAAAGTTAAATTAAATTTTGCTCATATTTGTGATTATGCTTCGTTTGGTGAGGGTGGTAAATTAAACATCGTTGGTATTTTTAAAAGTATTAACGCGGTAAAATTTCCTGTTATTCACCCACAAATGTTTATTGTTGTTAACATTACAGTTAGCACTGCTGGCACATACAAAGAAGTTATTAAATTGATAAAAGAAGATAATGAGATTGAAATTATGAAACCGCTTGAGTTTAACGTAACGGCAAATAAAGGTAATTCGGAATTAGGAGTTTTTGGACAAATAAGTGGTGTAAAATTTGACGAAGAGGGGATGTATAAATTTAAAGTGTATGTAAACGATAGTTTAATAAAGGAAATTCCCTTAATGGTAAATAAAATAAATCAGTAATTCTACTAATATGAGCACTATAACTGATAGCGAAGTTCCTTACAGCAAAAAAGATGATATAAAAACAAAAGGTGTTGATAAAGAACCGAAAAAAAGCAATACAGAGGGATTAGATTCGGTGCCAAAAGCAATTCTTAATATGACTGTGCCTAAACAGTTTTTGATTTTATCAATGATAATTTATGGTGTCATTGCCTATAGCAAGGAAAAGAGTGGGGTTGATGTAAATGATTTATCTTCATTTATATTCTTTATTTTATTTATAGTTATTGTTTTTATTGCACTTACAACTTCTAAGTATTTGTGGAATGATTTTATAAATACTCCTAATTTTAAAATAAAAGAATTCAGTGGAAAAAATTTAAAAAATTACTTGAAGCTATTGATATTTATTTTTTTAATTGTTATCTTATTGTCTGTTATTCTTAAGATTCAAATAGTAATGGATTTTATGAAAAACTTTATTGAAATATTTGTTAATTCAAAACCATGAAAAACAGAACTCTTTATTTCGGTGACAATTTGGAAATTTTGAGAAAGAGTGCTACTAAAAAATTAAAATAAATCTATGTTTGAATTTTTCGGAAATATTTTTTATTTACTATTGTTAGGACTGGTGTTGGTTATCACCTATGTCGCTATCAGAAATGCTTGGTCTAAGGAAATTTTGTCTAAACAAGCAAACGCTTTAATTTGGAATAATTCTCTTATTATTTTAGGCCTTATAGTAATTATTGCTATATTTTTTCTTTTTTCTTGGATAGCTGGAATCACAACAATTATTTTAGCTTTAATTGTTTATATGTTTATTGGTAGTAAAATACAAAAAGAGAAAGAATTTGACATTATCAATTCAGTTAAAAAAGAAAAAGATAAATAATTTATTAACCATATGATTCGGTAAAAAATTATTATAAAGAAGCAAAGGCAAGTGATATAGGAAAAGATAATTTAAGTCAAGAAGGATTGGGATTGTGATGTAGGGAACGAAAATTTTCGTTCCCTACAAAGGAAATGCAAATTGAATAAAAAATAAAATAAAAAAATGTGTATTGTAGAGACGGGTTTGAAACTCGTCCCTACAATTGGAATTTTAAAATTAAATATATGCAAAAAAGAATTATTTTGTCGCTGGGAGGATCGTTGATTGTTCCCGGCGAGGTGGACACTGTTTTTTTGAAGAAATTCAGGAAGTTGATTGTTAATGAAGTGAAGAAAGGAAATAAATTCATAATTGTCTGCGGAGGCGGGAAGTTAAACAGCAAGTATAATGACGCGAGCAGAAAAATCGTAAAATTAAACAATGACGAATTGGATTGGTTGGGAATTCACGCGACCAAGCTTAACGCCAATTTTGTCAGAATTCTTTTTAGAGATTTAGCTTATCGGGAAATTACCACCGATCCTTATCAAAAAGTGAAGACCGCCAAACCGATAATTGTCGCGGCCGGATATAAGCCGGGTTGGTCAACTGATTACGACACCACTTATTTAGCCAAAACTTACGGCTCAAAAAAGCTGGTCAATCTTTCCAATATTGATTATGTTTACGATAAAGATCCTAAAAAATTCAAGGACGCCTGGCCGATCAAGAAAATCAACTGGGCTGATTTTCGAAAAATCGTGGGTAATAAATGGTCGCCAAGAATGAACAAGCCTTTTGATCCTATCGCCGCCAAGGCGGCACAGAAGCTGGGGCTGGAAGTAGCGATTTTAAACGGGAAAAATATTGGGAATTTGAAAAAATGCTTGAATGATGAAAGGTTTATAGGAACGGTAATTAACGATAATTAGAGTTTGCTGATTTTTTCTTATTTCCATGCCGCCGTGGGGCTAAGCTCCACGATAGCGGGTAAATACTTATTTCTAATAAAGACATTATAAAATATACGCTTTACTTGCTGACAGATCCTTCGACTCCTATCGTCGCTCAGGATGACAAGTTAGAGCGAGGAAATATTATAAAAATTGGAACTTTACTTTGGGCATTTTGTTTAAAAGTGTAAATGCTGACTTTGTTTAAGAAACGGAGTTTTTTTATTATTCAACTTTTGTTTGCTCTTAAAATAAAAATATGCTAATATAAAAATGGAATTTTAAAACCTCCCCCTGCCCCCTCCTTGGTAAGGAGGGGAAAATAAAATACACTTCTTGGTAAGGAGGGAGAAATAAAATGTTCTATTTTTGACGAAGAGGGGAATATGAAATATGGAAAAACAAATCATTGGGCATAAAAAAAGCATTAATTTTTTAAATAAGAGCATTGAGAAAAATAGGATTTCCCATGCTTATTTATTTGAAGGACCGGAGCAAATAGGAAAAAAATTGGTTGCTTTAAAATTTGCCCAAGCGGTTCAGGACGAGAATATTATTTCCGGCAAGTATTCTTCAAGGGATATAGATCCGGAAGAGATCAATAAAACCAACCACGACCTGATCATCTTAAGCCCTGAAAAAGGAGAATCCATCACTATCGCTCAGATCAGAGAATTTCAAGGCCGATTAAATTTATTTCCGTATTCCAAAAAATATAAAGTGGCGATCATTGACAACGCGGAGGCGATGACTGTTGAGGCGGCTAATTCGCTTTTAAAAACTTTAGAGGAGCCGTCGCTGACAACAATAATTATTTTAATTACTTCTTCGGCGGAAGACATTCTGCCGACGATAAAATCCCGCTGCCAGCTGGTGAAATTTTCAGCTTCTTCAAAAGAGGAACTGAAGGATTTTTTGAAAAATTGCCGGAAAAGCGATGAAGAAATAGAGCAGCTAATTAATTTTTCCTGCCATAAAGCGGGAATAATAATGGAATTGTTAAACGATCAAGATCTTTTTGAACAAAGAAAAAGTGATTTTAAAAAATTCTTTCAGATAATAAATTCCGGAGCGAATGAAAAAATGAATTACGCGGAGGAGATTTCCAAAGAAAGTCTTGAGAGAATAAAAAATATTCTGGATCTATGGATAATTGTTCTAAGAAATAATCTTTTGAATTGCTGTGAAAAAGGAGAGCCCTTCAGCCAAAAAATCGTTGCTGTTATCAAAGAAATTCAAAAAGGGCAGAACTTGATTTTAAAAAAGAAAGCGAACACGAAATTGGTTTTGGAGAATTTGCTGTTGGAAATGTAAATAAATTGTTAAATTGCTACATTGTTAAATTGTTAAAATTACGCGTTTAAATTTGTCATCCCGAACGACGATAGGAGTTGAGGGATCTGTAAGTGGATAAAGTGTGTGTTTCAATTGTTTTTACTTAGAAGCAAGCATCTTGTGTTTACAGATTCCTCCACTCCGTTCCCTCTTCGGCTATCGCCTCAGGGTCACTTCGGTCGGAATGACAGCAAATGGGAAGGTTCTAACATTGTTGAATTTTTTTAACATTAACAATTCAAAGTAATACATCAATATAAAAAATGACGAATTCACTAAATAAAATATCATTATTATTTCTTCTGATCTTAATCACTGTCACTTTCGGCGGTTGTTTGGGGATTTCAGATCAGAAAAAGAACGAGGTGGAAAAAAATAACCATCAGGGGGTTTTTAAGTCAACTGACGGCGGGGAAACATGGGAACAAAAAGTTGAGACAGGCGAGGAACTTCGCATTGACAGTGTTTCTATCAATAATATTTTTATGGATCCCAATAACAAAGAAATTCTTTATGTCAGCACAAAATCAAACGGTTTGTATAAAAGTGAGAACGCGGCGGAGAGCTGGCAGAAAGTAGAAGGTGATATATTAAGTCCCAACGCCGCTGTTTATGATCTGGCGATAGAGAAGGGAAATTCGCAGGTAATGTATTTGGCGGTTTTACAAAATGGGATGGGAGAACTTTTAAAAACTACCAATGGCGGAAAAGAATGGACAAGGCCTCACATTATTTCTGAAGCGGGAAAGGCGGTTAGCGCGGTGGCGATTGATCCTTTTGAGAAAAATGTTATTTATATCGGCACCGAGCAGGGAGGGCTGATGAAGAGTGAAAACTGGGGAAAGGAATGGGTTTCGATCAACTGGTTTAAAAGCCCTGTCAGAGAAATAATTATTGATTACACTAACAATAGCGGAATATTTATTAGGACAGACAAGACGATTTTTAAATCAACTGATCGGGGAATAGAGTGGTTTGATTTGAAGGAAAAAATAAATTCAAAAGAAAAAGACAAAGAGAATTACAAAGTGAATATGAGTAAGATAAGCTCTTTCACGATGCATCCCAACAATCCCTTGATGCTGTATGTTAGTTATCTGAATTTTATGTTGAGGTCTGACGATGGGGGAGAAAACTGGAAAAAACTTAACACGATCACTCCCTCTCAAAACGCTGACGGAAAAATTCCGCAGATAAAAAGAGTCGGCATCAGCAAAGCTGATTCACGAATAGTTTATTACGGCGCCGGGTCGGTGGTTTATAAAAGCGAGGATTTTGGGGAAAGCTGGATGAGTTATCGTATTCCGATCAAGGGCGATGTGAGATACGCGCTCAGCGATCCCGAAGACAGAGATATTTTATATGTTGTTGCTTTCTACACCCCTCCGCCAAAGAAAAAGAAAAGTCCGTTTATGCCATACTAGTCATTTTAACATTTTAACATAAACAAATTATGCCAAATAATGACATCATTGAAAGTTTAAAAAGTAAGTTGGAAAAGAATTCAAATCATTTTGAAAACGAACTTTCAGGTTTTTCCGTGGGGCGGGCGACGCCGGCGCTGGTGGAAGATATTTTGGTTGACTATTATGGAACTCCGACTCCATTGAAACAAATTTCCAATGTTGGTATTCCCGATCCAAAAACGATCACTATTCAGCCGTGGGAAAAAGGACAGCTGAAAGAAGTTGAAAAGGCGATCGTTGAGGCTCAATTGGGAATGACGCCGGTCAATGACGGCGTAGTGATCAGGCTTAGCATCCCTCAGCCAACCGAAGAAGGGCGGCGCGATTTGGTCAAAAAACTGCATCATAAACTGGAAGAAGCGCGGATTGAGGTTAGAAAATCGCGGGATGATCTCTGGAAAGATGTGAAAGATATGGAAAAGAATAAAGAAATTACTGAGGATGATAAATTTGATCTGAAAGAAGAAATTCAGAAAGTCGTTGACGCGGCGAATGGGGAGCTGAAAAAAAGAACGGAGGAGAAGGAAGAAGAAGTAATGAAGGTATAAAGGGAGGTGTAAACGGGAAACAAGAAATTAAGTGTTAAAAGCTTATTTTTTGAAGACACAAATTATTAATTCCAAATTCCAAATTCCAAATTCCAAATGTCAAATGTCAAATGTCAAATGTCAAATTATTTTGATATTGGTTTAATATTTTTTATTTGATATTTGATATTATAACTTTTTAAGTTCTAGTTCGCGTTAAATTAAATTTAAACCTTATGATCATCACTACTATAATAATTTTTTTTCTAGTCCTCGGTATAATCGTTCTTTTTCATGAAGCGGGGCATTTTTTGGTGGCGAAATATTTTGGAGTTAAAGTTGAAGAATTCGGTATGGGATTTCCGCCGCGGGCGAAAAGGCTGTTTAAAAAAGGCGACACGGAGTATACTCTCAATTGGCTGCCGATCGGCGGGTTTTGTAAAATTATGGGCGAGGACGGGGAGGATAAAGATAATCCTCAAAGTTTTGCCAGCCGAAGCATCGGTGAAAGATTTTTAATGCTTTCGGCGGGAGTGATAATGAACGTTATTTTAGCGGCGCTTTTATTCAGTTTTATTTTTATGATCGGAATGCCGGAGGATGTTACGGGAAAAGCGGGCGATTTTGAAAATCGAAAAGTTCAGGTTTCCGAGGTGATGAAAAATTCTCCCGCTGAAGAAGTGGGAATGATGATGGGCGACACCATTATAAAAATTGACGAAACGGAGATAGCGACGATTGAAAATTTGCAAAGCTATGTTGATAACCGCCGCGGAGAAGAGATAAATCTTTATCTTTTGCGAGGGCAAGAAGAAATCAATAAAAAATTAATTCCTCGCGAAGATCCGCCGGAAGGCGAAGGAGCGATCGGAATAGACTTGGCAGAAACGGCGCTGGTTTCTTATCCTATCCATCAGGCGATTTGGCATGGAATTGTCCGCACAGTTGATCTGACGATTTTAATTATTACCGCCTTCGCGGGAATAATTTGGAGCTTGATAACTGCCGGAAAAGCAGGGGTAGAGATTTCCGGCCCGGTGGGAATTGCCGTGCTGACCGGTCAGGTTTCGGCGATGGGGCTGATCTATATTTTGAATTTTACGGCTTTGATCAGCATTAATCTGGCAATTATTAACGCCTTGCCTTTTCCAGCTCTTGACGGCGGGCGGATACTGTTTCTCGGCGTTGAGAAATTAAAAGGCTCTCCGATCAATCAGGAGTTTGAAACGAAGGTCAACAACTATGGTTTTATGCTTTTGATGCTTTTGATGCTAGTGGTAACTTTCCACGATGTTGGGAAGTATGGAATTTGGGAGAAAATTACGGGATTATTTAGTTAGAGTTATTTTGTTTTTTAGGAATATATTGTTAAGAAATTGAAAAATTAAAAAATTAACGAATTGGAGTAACAAACGATTATCTGTTGGTTCCATAGTGGCGGCAGCCCTGTGGAACCTGTTTGCAAAGCTATTTTTATAGTATATTGCATTAAGGTTCCACAGCCCTTCGGGACTATGGAACCAACATATGGGGACCATGGAACTAGCGTATAAGATAAATAAAATTTTAAAACAAAAAGAACGGGTTGTATAAACCCGTTCCGGTGTAGAAAAATTCATTTAGTTATTATTCATTGTCTTTCTGTTCGGTATTATCTTTTCTTAAATCTGGAACCTCTTCCGTGCTAAGACGTATTTTTCCTTTTTCATCCGCTGTGTTTTCTAATACTACGGTTCCCTCGCCTCCTCTTTCCTGGTTTTTTTTATCCATTTCTTCCATTTTGTCAACTACTTCCTTTAAAGTATCTTCCTGTGGGTTGAAACCTTGCGATTCCCCAAAAAATTTGTTTTCATTCATAATTTTGTTACTAATTATTTTATAAAATTAAATTTAAAGCTCTTGGCTAATCTAGTATTATTATATCACAATAAACCAAAAAATCAATATATCGCTCTTACTTTAATATGAAACAATCAAAACTTTTTGGAAAAACAATTCGGGAGGCTCCGAAAGACGAGCCGAGCAAGAACGCGCAACTTCTAATCAGAGGCGGTTTTGTTGATAAAGTGATGGCGGGGGTTTATACCTATCTGCCGTTGGGATTAATAACGCTTCGGAAAATAGAAAATATAATTCGTGAAGAAATGAACGCTATCGGCGGGCAGGAAATTTTAATGCCGGCGCTTCAAAATAAAAAAGATTGGGAAACGACCGGACGGTGGGATATTGATGTGATGATGAAAATAAAAACTTCTTACGATAAAGAATTTGGCTTGGGCTGGACGCACGAGGAAGTGGTAACGCCGCTGGCGAAAAAATATATCAAGTCGTATAAAGAGTTTCCTTTTTATTTATACCAGATCCAGAATAAATTTAGAAACGAGCCGCGAGCGAAGTCGGGAATATTAAGAGGCAGAGAGTTTTCAATGAAAGATCTATATTCTTTTCACACCAGCGAGGAAGATTTAAATAAATATTATGAAATTGCCAAAGACGCCTACTTTAAAATTTTTGACAGAGTCGGCATAAAAGATAAAACTTATTTAACTTACGCTTCGGGAGGTGATTTCAGCAAATATTCCCATGAGTTTCAAACAATTACTTCCGCGGGAGAAGATACGATTTACATTTGCGACAAATGCGAGGTGGCGGTTAACGAAGAAATAGTTGAAAATAACCAGCCGGAATGTCCCGAGTGCCGGAATAAAAAACTAAGAAAAGAAAAAGCCATTGAAACAGGAAATATTTTTAAACTTAAAGACAGGTTCAGCAGGCCGTTTAATTTTAAGTATTTAGACCAGAACGGAAAAGAGCAGTTGGTTTTAATGGGATGCTACGGGTTGGGCTCAAGTCGATTGCTTGGAACAATAGTTGAGTTACATAACGACGAAAATGGCATTATTTGGCCGGAGTCGGTCGCGCCGTTTGCGGTTCACTTAATTAAAATAGGAAAGAGCGAAGAAGTAAATAAACAGGCGGAGGAAATTTACCGGAATTGTTTGGATAAAAATATTGAAATATTATTTGACGACTGTGATGAATCGGCAGGCGTGAAATTCAAAGATGCCGATTTGATCGGAATACCGACAAGAATATTAATAAGCGAGAAAACGCTAAGCAATAATTGTGTGGAAGTGAAGAGAAGGGAGAGTGGGGAAGTTGAGATGGTAAAGATTAGCGAGATTGCTAAAGTGCTAAATTGCTAAATTATGCGTTTGTTGTCATTCCGACCGAAGTGACCCTGAGGCGATAGCCGAAGAGGGAACGGAGTGGAGGAATCTGTAAGCCCCATTCCAATTTTAAAAAATAAATAGTCTGAAGTCTGGTAAAATAATTTAGAGCGGGGTAAATACAAAATACTTATTTCTAATAAAGACATTATTAAACAGACATTTTATCCACTAACAGATCCCTTGACTTCTAAAGCCTGCCCCGTACTTTGATACGGGGTCGCTCGGGATGACAAGTTAATATAACAATTTAATAAAATTTACTTATGAACAACAATCAACCAATCAATATTTCCCTGGGAAGCGTCATCAAGGTAACCGTTTTTTTCTTGGCGCTTTATTTTTGCTATCTTATTAAAAATATAATCCTTGTTCTTTTTATCTCAGTCATTGTTGTCTTGATCATGAAACCGGCGGTGGACTGGTTTGAGAAAAAAAAGGTCTCCCGTGTTTTGGGGGCGCTGGCGATTTATTTAACGCTGATCATTTTTTTCGCCGTAGTGGTTATGATCGTTATTCCTCCCTTGGCAAAAGAATCAGCTCAGCTTAGCGCGTCTCTTCCTCATTATTTTGACAGGGTGTCGGAAGGTTTTATTTCTCTAAGGCAAATTTCAGAAAATAATAATTTTGCCGGTTCGCTGGAAAGTTTTGTCGGCAAAGCGAGTGTTTATTTGGAAAAAGCGACAGTCAATATTTTCTCCAGCGTTGTTGGCCTGTTGGGCGGTGTTATTTATCTTATCGCCGTTCTGGTAATTTCATTCTATTTGGTGGTGGAAAAAAAAGGAGTGGAAAGGCTGGTGGGGCAAATTATTCCTTATAATTTGCAGAGCAAAGTTTTGAGAGTGATCAGTAAAATTGAATTTAAGCTAAGCCGCTGGTTTTTAGGACAGCTTTCCCTGGGCATTATAATCGGACTGATGTCTTATATTGGTCTTTCCATTTTGGGCGTCCCTTACGCTTTGGTTTTAGCAATTATTGCAGGTTTGTTAGAATTGATTCCTTATGTCGGACCTTGGCTTTCCGGTATTCCCGCGATTTTAATTGCTCTGACGATTTCTCCTGCTTTGGCGGCGGCGGTATTGGTTCTTTATTTTATCATTCAGGAACTGGAAAATTATCTTATTGTTCCGAAAGTAATGGAGAAAACCGTTAATATTCATCCTGTGGTTACCATTATGGCAATGATGATCGGCGGTCAGCTGGCGGGGCTAGTGGGAATTTTACTGGCAGTGCCAGTCGTGGCGATTGGAATGGTGGTGGTTGAGGAAGTTTATAGGAAGTAAATTTGTAAAGTCAAAAGTCTATAAAGTCGTAAAGTTAAATATTAAGAAATTAGTTTATTTTTCTATTATAGCTTGTTATCCTGAACTTGTTTCAGGATCTGTCATGTGCTACATTATGCTTTTATATTTATGGTAAAGCTTATTATAACAGACGACAGATCCTGAAACAAGTTCAGGATGACATTGCTCAGAATGACAGTTAAGTTTTGCGCAGATTTAAAATGTCTCTATTATATTAGCGTAAATTATTAAATCAATGAACAAATTCTATATAACCACTTCCATCGCTTACGCTAACGCTGTTCCGCACATCGGGTTTGCGATGGAGAGTTTACAGGCGGACGCGTTGGCGCGGTATCATCGGATGAAAGGCGATGATGTTTTTTTCTTAACCGGAACGGACGAGAACGGCGCCAAAATAAAAAAAACCGCCCAGGAGAAAAAAGTTGAAACGCAAGAATTTGTTGATGAAATTTCAGCTAAGTTTCAGCTTTTATCGGACACGCTTAATATTTCTAACAATGATTTTATTCGCACGACCGATAAAAACAGGCATTGGCCGGCGGCGCAAAAATTATGGCGGAAATTAGTAGAGGCGGGAGATATTTACAAAGGTGAATATCAGGGATATTATTGTGTCGGCTGCGAGGCGTATTTGACCGAAAAGGATTTAACAGACGGTAAATGCCCTTATCATCAAAAAGAGCCGGAAAAAATTAAAGAAAAGAATTATTTTTTCAAGCTTTCCAAGTATTCAAAAATAATTCAGGAAAAAATTGAATCTAACGAATTGGAAATTTTGCCCGAATCAAGAAAAAACGAGACACTGAATGTTATTAAAAAAGGACTTATTGATATCAGTTTTTCCCGCTCCAGAAAAGTTTTAAATTGGGGAGTGCCGGTTCCCGGCGATAAAACTCAAACAATGTATGTCTGGTGTGACGCGCTGGCGAATTATATTTCGGCGCTGGGATATGGAAGGTGTCCAACACCTTCCGAAGGTGTCGGACACCTTATGAGATACTGGCCGGCTGATGTTCATATTATCGGCAAAGATATTCTAAGATTTCATACCGCCATCTGGCCGGCGATGCTTTTGTCGGTCGGCTTGCCGCTTCCCAAGAAAATATTTGTCCATGGATTTATCACTTCCGGCGGACAGAAAATGAGCAAGTCTTTGGGCAATGTCATTGATCCTTTTGAAGTTGCCGACAAATACGGAGTTGACGCCTTGCGGTATTATTTATTGAAAGAAATCCCTTCCGGAGGCGACGGTGATTTTTCTTTTGAAAGATTTGAAGAAGTTTATCAGGCGGATCTGGCGAACGGGATCGGGAATTTGACGGCAAGGATTATATCGCCTGCGGCTAAAATCAAAAATCAAAAATCAAAAATCAAAACGACAAATAAAAATTCAAAAATATCTATAGAGGCAGAAAACTGTTGGCGGGAGTATGAGAAATTTATAAATAATTTTAAGTTCAATAAAACATTAAATACAATTTGGGAATTTATTGGTGTTTGTGATGAGTATATAGAGAAAAATAAGCCGTGGGAGTTGGAGGGGGACGAGAAGAATAAAGTAGTTTATAATTTACTTGAATCGCTTCGGCAGATCGCCTGGATGATTCAGCCGTTTATGCCGGAAACTTCCAATAAAATTTTTAGGCAGTTATTTACTGACGAGAAAGAAAGAAAGAAAGAATTAAATAAAAATTTGAAAGAAGCGAGGGAATGGGGTAAAGCGGAGTTTATGAAAGTAAAAAAGGGCGAGAGCTTATTTCCGAGATTGTAAAAGCAATTCCCCTCTTGGGAGGGGCTAGGGGAGGGTTCTAAAAATATGCGTAAAAAGATAATACCCTATAATTCAAAACTAAAACAAAGAGCAAGAGATTTAAGAAATAATAGTACTTTATCAGAGATATTGTTATGGAAACATCTAAAGGATAAACAGGTAAGAGGTTATAGTTTTCGCCGCCAAAGACCAATAGGCAATTACATCGTTGATTTCTTTTGTCCTGATTTAATGCTAGCTTTAGAAATTGACGGAATGAGCCATGATGGAAAGAGAAAAGATATTTATGACAAAGAAAGACAAAAACGATTAGAGGGCTTGGGAATAAAATTTTTAAGATTTAATGATCGCGATGTGAAAAAGAATACTAGAGAAATATTAATAACAATTGAAGGGTGGATTGATGAAAACCCTCCCCTAACCCCTCCCAAGAGGGGAATATAAATTTATGTATCAAAAACACCAACTTAAAAACGGAATAAAAGTTATTACCGCGCCGATGAAGGGAACGAAAACGGTGACGGTTTTGGTTTTAGTGGGAACGGGATCAAAAAATGAAACTAAAGAAAATAATGGTATCTCTCATTTTTTGGAGCATATGTTTCTTAAAGGAACCAAAAAACGTCCGACGACTTTAGATATTTCAAAGGAATTAGATAAAGTGGGCGGAGCGTATAATGCCTTTACGGGCAAAGAAGTGACCGGTTACTGGGCAAAGGTTGATGGCCAACATTTGGATGTTGCTTTGGATGTTCTTTCTGATATATTTATCAATTCTCAATTTTCTCCCGGAAAAATTAAAAAAGAAAAAGGAACAATCATAGAAGAGATTAATATGTATCTTGACGCGCCGATGAGATTTATTCCTGATTTGTTTGAACAGCTTCTGTATCAAAATCAATCAATAGGGCGGAAAATATTAGGAACAAAAAACAATGTTGAAAATTTTAAAAGAAAAGATTTTATTAATTACTACCAGAATTATTACACGGGAGAAAATACAGTTGTTGTAGTAGCGGGAGATGTAAAAAATGATGATATTTATAAAAAAGTGTCAAAGTATTTCCGCGCGGTAAGAAGATCAAAACCGTCAGAGAGATCAAAATCATACGACAAACAGAACAAGCCAGCTTTAAAATTACAATATAAAAAAACCGTCCAAGCGCATCTTTGTCTGGGAGTAAGAGGATATAACAGTAGTCATAAAGATAAATATACTTTAGATGTTCTGAGTGTTATTTTGGGCGGCAATATGAGCTCGCGTCTCTCCGTGGAAATAATAGAGAAAAAAGGAATGGCTTACTTTATTTATACCGGTAGCGAGAATTATCAAGATGTTGGTTATTTGGTTGCTCATTCGGGATTAAACAGCAATCGTTTGGAAGAAGCGATTAAGATTATTTTGCGGGAATATAAAAAATTAACTAAAACTAAAGTTGGCGACGAGGAACTTAAAAGAGCCAAAGACTATATCAAGGGCAAATCGCTGATCGCTTTGGAATCTTCCGACGCGGTGGCGAGTTTTGTCGGGCATCAGGAAATTGACACCGGAAAAATTTTGACCATTCAGGAAAAATTTGCTAAATTGGAAGCAGTGACGGCGGATGATCTATTAAGAGTGGCGAGAGACATTTTTGTCAACGAGAAACTTAATCTGGCGCTGATCGGACCGTTTAAAGATAAGGGGAGATTTGAGAGGATATTGAGATTTTAAAAGCACGAATCACGAATCACGAATTATGAATAAAGAGACAAAGAAAATCAGATCGTTTACGGATTTAAATGTGTGGAAAGAGGCGCATCAGTTGGCTTTGATGGTTTATAAAGTTACTGAAGATTTTCCCAAGAAAGAGATATTTGGATTAACGAGTCAGATTAGAAGAGCGGCAGTTTCCATAACATCTAATATTGCGGAAGGATTCAGCCGCCAGTCTTACAAAGAAAAAATTCATTTTTATTATATAGCTCAAGGTTCCAATACGGAATTACAAAGCCAATTGTTAATAGCGAAAGATATTCACTATGCAACTTTAGAGGAATTTAATAAATTAGCCAAACAATCTATAAAAGTTCATAAACTTCTTAACGGCTTAATTAAAAAGTCAAAATCTATTCTTAATTCTTAATTCGTGATTCTATTTTATGTTTAATAAACTTACTAACCACTTCGGCCGTGATATCGGTATAGACTTGGGAACCGCTAATACCCTGGTTTATGTTAAAGGCAAAGGCATTATTATCAATGAGCCTTCCGTGGTGGCGATCAATAAAAAAACCGGACAGGTGTTGGCGATCGGCAGCGAGGCGAAAAAAATGGTTGGCCGGACGCCGGCCCACATTACCGCCGCCCGCCCTTTGGTTGACGGAGTGATCTCTGATTTTGAAGTGACCGAGCAAATGCTGAAATACTTTATTGATAAAGTTAATAAAGGATTTTTGAGCGCTTTTTTCCGCCCGCGAGTGGTGGTGGGAATTCCTTCGGAAGTGACAGAGGTGGAAAAAAAGGCGGTCAGGGACGCCACTCTCAGCGCTGGCGCTCGGGAAGCTTATTTAATAGAAGAGCCGATGGCGGCGGCGATCGGAGGAAGAATGCCGGTCCAGGAAGCGGCCGGCAATATGATCGTTGACATTGGCGGCGGAACGGCCGAAGTGGCGATAATTTCTTTAGGCGGCATTGTTACAAGTAGAAGTTTGAAAATCGCCGGCGATAAATTAAATGAAGATATCGTTCAATTTGCCAGAGACGAGTTTAATTTGCTGTTGGGAGAAAAAACGGCCGAGGACATCAAAATCGCCATTGGATCAGTTTATAAATTAGACGAAAGTTTGGAAATGACTATGCGCGGCCGCGATCTGGTTACCGGATTGCCGAAAGAAGTTTTAGTGAACGACGAACAAATTAGAAAAGCGATCTCAAAATCAATCAAAATATTAATTGACAGCATTAAAGCGACCATTGAGGAAACGCCGCCGGAATTGGTGGCCGACATTATGAGCCGCGGAATAACTTTAGTGGGCGGGGGAAGTTTATTAAGAGGTTTTGCTACTCTAGTAAGCGAGCAGACGGAAATGCCGACCAAAGTGGCCGATGATCCCTTAACGGCGGTGGTCAGGGGAACGGGAATGGTGCTGGAAGATCTGGATAAACTGCAGGAAGTTTTGATCTCGTCAAATTATGAAAAAGCGCCATGGTAAAATTCATTTTAACATCTAAACATTTTAACAAATTAAATGATAAATATCACCACTATTGGCGGGGCGACTCGAGATATAACTTTTTTAACAGATAAAGGAAAAGTTATTGAAACGCCGGAAAATTTAACTTCGCAATCTTTGCTTGCTTTTGAGTATGGAGCAAAAATAAAAAGCGAGGAGGTATTTTTTAATTTTGGCGGAGGAGCGTGCAACGCCGCCGCGACCTTTTCTAAACTGGGAATAAAGACAGCTATAAATTGCCGTGTGGGCGGCGATGACGATGGAAAATCTGCCGTAAAAAATTTAGAAAAGCTTGAAATAGACACAAGCTTAATTCAAATTGATAAAGATAAAAAAACCGGATTTTCGCTGGTCGTGGTAAACAAAAATAAAGAAGGCGGGGACAGGGTTATATTTGTATACAAGGGAGCAAGCGATTGTCTTGAAATCAAAGAAGAAAATATAAACAAAAGCGAATGGATCTATTTAACCTCATTGGCGGGAAACTGGGAAGAAGATTTAAGCGAGATCAATCGGGCTGTTGAAAAAAATAAGATAAAATTAGCCTGGAATCCCGGAGCGGCTCAAATCAGCGCGGGGAAAAATAAACTGAAAAAATTCCTTAAAAATGCCGAGATTTTAATAGTAAATAAAGACGAAGCCATCGAACTTGTCCGAAGCGATGAAAATGTAAAACTAAATAATAGCGAAATAAACAACATTGAAGTTCTAATTAAAATTATCCAAAAATGGGGGCCGAAAATTGTGGTTATAACAGACGGAGGAAATGGAGCTTACGCGGGAGCTATTCAGAGATGTCCGACACCTCTGAAAGGTGTCGGACACCTTTCAATTTTGTTTTCTCCCGCCAGTTCCAATATTAGAGTAGACGCTACCGGCGCCGGCGACGCTTTCGGTTCGGCTCTTGTTGGCGGATATATTTTAAATAACGGCGATTTAGAAAAAGCTCTGAAATTTGGAATTATTAATAGCGGCAATGTTGTCAGCGAATACGGAGCGCAGAATGGGATATTAAGTAAAAGGGAGATTGAGGGGAAATTAGGGGAAATAAAAATAAAAAAAATATCAAATTAGAAAATATGCTAAATAATTTTTTCAATCCAAAATCAATTGCCATTATTGGCGCTTCGCCCAAGAAAGAGAAATTGGGATTTGCCGTTCTGAAAAATATTTTAGACTATGATTATCGCGGTAAGATTTATCCGGTTAATCTAAAATATAAAACAATTTTAGAGCTGAAGGCTTATCGCAGTGTTTTGGAGATTAAAGGTAAAATGGATCTGGCAATTATTGTTATTCCCGCAAAGGCGGTTAGTTTTGTTTTGGAAGAATGCGGGAAAGCGGGGATAAAAAACGCTATTATTATCAGCGCGGGATTTAAAGAAATTGGCGGTAAAGGCGTTATTTTAGAAAAAGAATTATCGGAAATAGCCGAGAAGTATAAAATAAAAATCATTGGTCCGAATTGTTTGGGCATTCTTGATTCGTCCAATAATCTCAACGCCTCTTTCGCCGACGGAATGATCAAAAAAGGAAATATCGGATTTATTTCCCAGTCAGGCGCGATATGCACGGCGATGCTGGACTGGGCAAATCTGAATAATGTCGGGTTTTCCAGATTTGTCAGCCTGGGAAATAAAACGGTTGTCAGTGAAATTGAAATGCTGGAGTTTTTTAAAAACGACAAGAAAACAAAATCAGTCTTAGCTTATTTGGAAAGTATTACTGATGGAAAAAAGTTTATGAAAGTGGCGGCTGAATTGGCAAAAGTCAAGCCGCTTATTATCATTAAGCCAGGGATAAGTAAAGCGTCCCAAAAAGCGATGGCGTCTCATACGGGGGCTATAGCCGGCGAAGAGGAAGTAATTAAAACCGCTTTTCGCCAGGCGGGAGCGGTAAGAGTTAATAATCTGGGGGAACTATTTAATATCGCCAAATTTTTATCGCGGCACGATGGTTTAAAAAATAACAGGATTGCCATTATTACTAATGCCGGAGGCCCGGGAGTTATTTCCAGCGACGAGGTTGAAAAAAATAATTTAAAGCTTGCTTCTTTAAGTAAAAAAACAATAAGCGTTTTAAAAAAGAACTTGCCGCCGACCGCCAATATCAATAATCCTGTTGATGTCATTGGAGACGCCAAAGCGGACAGATACGAGATTGCCTTGAAATCGGTGCTGGCTGACAAAAATGTTGATGGAATAATTTTTATTTTGACCCCGCAGAGAGTGACGGAGATAAATAAAACAGCGGATGATCTGATAAATTTATCTAAGAAAAAAAATAAGCCAATATTGGCCAGTTTTATCGGTGGCTGTTCAGTTGAGAATGAAACGCGGAAATTAAACAAAAGCCCGCTGATTGCTTACGATTATCCTTCGGAGTCAGCTTTTGTTTTAGGCAAACTTTGGCAGTGCCAGCAGTCTAAAAAGGCGGCGGCAAATTATTTAAGAATGTTAAAGAGAAATAATCTAACCTCCCCCTACCCCCTCCTCGCCAAGGAGGGGAAAAGCGTATCTCCAGCCCCTTTCAAAAGGGAGGATTTAGATTTTATTGAATCATTGAATATTTTAAAATCGTATAATATTCCCGTTGTAAAATCTTTATTAGCTGGTAATTCTGATGAGGTGGTGAAGCTGGCAAGGAAAATAAAATATCCGGTGGCGATGAAAATATTTTCTAGACAGATAACTCACAAGACTGAAGTTGAGGGAGTAAAAATAAATATTAAAAACGATTTTGAAGTTCGGGAATATTATGATAAAATTCATAAGAAGTTGGGAAGCAAATTGAACGGGATTATTATTCAACCGATGACGGAGGGAATAGAGGTGATCTTGGGAGTGAAGAGGGATGAGAGTTTCGGGCATTTGATAATGTTCGGTTTGGGCGGAATTTACACCGAGATTATCAAAGATGTTTCTTTTCGGCTGGCGCCGATTGATAAAGCGGAAGCGTTAAAAATGATCAAAAAGATCAAGTCGTTTAAAATACTGAACGGCTGGCGAGGATTTCCAAAGGCGGACATTAATTCAATCGCTGATTCTTTAGTGGGATTGTCCAATTTAGTTTCCGACCATCCGGAAGTTAAAGAATTAGACATCAATCCTTTGATGGTAACGGAGAAAGGATGTTTGGCGGTTGATGTGAGGATAGTTGTTAAACCCATCTCTAACCCCTCCCGAGAAGGGAATAAATAAAAATTATGAAAAATATTTACGAAATTAGAATTCATAGCCGCGGGGGGCAGGGGGCGAAGACGGCGGCGCAGATTTTGGCGGAGGCGGCGATTGCCGGCGGCAAGTTCGCGCAGGCGTTTTCGGAGTACGGTCCGGAAAGATCCGGCGCGCCGATGAAAACTTTTTTTCGGATCAGCGACCAGCCGATTCGGTTGCATTGCGATGTCCGGAGTCCGGATTTGGTTTTAGTCGTTGACCATTCTTTATTAAAAGATATTGATGTGACGGAAGGATTGGCTGACGATGGAATCGTGATCGTTAATTGCGGCGGTGATATAAAAGAAATAAAAAAACATCTTAAGAAAAAAAACTGCCAAGTTTATAATTTGGACGGGACAAGAATCGCAATGGAATTGTTTGGCAAGGATATTCCCAATATGCCGATGATCGGCGCGGTGGTTAAAATTTCCGGTTTGATCTCTCTTGAGCGATTAATAAAAAGCGTTCGGGAAAAATTTAACTTTAAGTTAGGAAAGGAATTGACGGAGAAGAATGTTGAGGCGTTGAGAGAAGGATATAAAATAGAAATTAGGAAATTAGGAAATTGATACTACTAGATTTTTGTTTTTTGTCATTCCGACCGGAGTGACCATGAGGCGATAGCCGAAG
>DAOVOJ010000055.1 GCA_030629775.1 Candidatus Moraniibacteriota bacterium | reverse complement strand
GGGGAATTACCATTACTTCCGCGGCGACGACCTGCCTTTGGAAAGATCACCAAATAAACATTATTGACACGCCCGGGCATGTGGATTTTACGGTAGAGGTAGAAAGAAGTTTGAGAGTGTTGGACGGCGGAGTGATTGTTTTTGACGGAGTGGCGGGCGTGGAGCCGCAGTCAGAAACGGTTTGGCGGCAGGCGGACAAATATAATGTGCCGCGAATTTGTTTTATCAATAAAATGGATCGCACCGGAGCCGATTTTTACAAAAGCTTTGATTCTATTCTAGAGCGGCTGAGCAAACACGCCGTGGCAATTCAACTGCCGATCGGAGCGGAGGAAAAATTTGCCGGGGTAATAGATCTAATAGCCAGAAAAGCATATCAGTTTACGGGAGATATGGGTGAGAAAGTGGAGGAAATTCCAGTGCCGGAAGAATTGAAAGATAAAATGGAAGACTGGCGAGAAGTTATGGTGGAAAAGATCGCCGAAGGCGATGATCAAGTAATGGAAAAATATCTTGCCAGTGAAGTGAATAGCGAAGAAGAATTAAAAGCAGGATTAAGAAGAGCGACCATTGCCGGCAAGATATTCCCAACGCTTTGCGGAACCGCTTTAAAAAACAAAGGTGTTCAGCTGGTTCTGGACGCTGTCATTGATTATCTGCCTTCTCCGATTGAAGTACCGGCGATCAAGGGAATTGATCCTAAAACGGAAAAAGAGATTGAACGCCATGCCAAAGACGATGACCCGCTTTCAATTCTGGTTTTCAAAGTGGCGGCTGATCCTTTTGTCGGTCAATTGGCTTTTTTCAGGGTTTATTCCGGAAGTTTGAAGGCCGGTTCCTATGTTCTTAATGTTAACAATGGCAAGAAAGAACGGGTTGGGCGAATTTTGAAAATGCATTCCAATCATCGGGAAGATGTGGATGAAATTTTTGCCGGCGATATTGCCGCTACGGTGGGGTTGAAAAACACTACGACCGGAAACACTCTTTGCGATCCTGATCATCCGATAATTTTAGAGCAGATCACTTTTCCAGAGCCGGTAATTTCAATCGCTATTGAACCGAAGACTAAAGCAGACCAAGAAAAAATGGGAATTGCTTTGAAAAAACTGTCCGGCGAGGATCCTACTTTCAGGGTGCGGACCGACGAGGAAACCGGACAGACTCTTATTTCCGGAATGGGCGAGCTTCATTTGGAAGTTCTGATCGACCGAATGATGAGAGAGATGAAAGTGGAAGCTAATGTCGGCCAGCCGCGGGTGGCTTATAAAGAAACAATTAAAAACAGCGCTGAAGCGGAAGGAAAATACATTCGCCAATCCGGCGGACGGGGGCAGTATGGCCATGTCTGGTTAAGACTGGAGCCTCAAGAAAAAGGCAAGGGCTTTGAATTTATCAGTGAAATTAAAGGCGGAGTTATTCCTCAAGAATTTATCAAGCCGGTTGGCAAGGGAGTGGAGGAAGCGATGACTAAGGGAGTTCTCGTCGGTTATCCGGTCATTGACATTAAGGCGACTCTTTATGACGGGTCGTTCCATGATGTTGACTCTTCGGAAGCCGCTTTTAAAATTGCCGGTTCGCTGGCCTTTCAGGACGCTTTCAAAAAAGCGACTCCGATTATTTTAGAGCCGATTATGAAAGTGGAAGTCATCACTCCCGATCAGTTTATGGGCGATGTAGTCGGCGACTTGAGCTCTAAGCGGGGGCAGATCGAAAATATGGGCGAGCGCGGGGAAGCCAAAATAATTGAAGCTTTTGTTCCTCTTGCCTCTATGTTCGGCTATGCCACTCAGCTTCGGTCAATGACCCAGGGGCGGGGAAATTACACGATGCAATTTGACCATTACCAGGAAGTGCCAAGAAACATCGCCGATGAGATCGCGGGAAAGAAGGAAAACTAGAAATAGGAATTGGAAAGTCTCCCCTCCTTACCAAGGAGGGGGTAGGTTTTAAACTAGAAATAACAAATAATAAATCCCCTTTTGCAAGGGGATTTGTTATTGGTAAAAATAATTCAAATACCAAATATCAAATATCAAATCAATAACAAATACCAAATTTTAAATAATTAAATAATTTGATATTGGTTATTTGATATTCATTTGGCATTTAGAATTTGGTATTAAATGGTTTTTTACACAATCACAATCTCTTTTACAGAGAGGAGAATAGTCGGCAAAAATCACCAGCTTCTATCTAATCACACCGTCTTCTTTCATAAATCTTAAGGCTTCCAGCACCGAGTAAGACGCTCTGGTGACGCCCATGCTTCGGACATCGGTGTCGGTTCCGACGAGGTAGAGCCCTTTGATCGGAGATTTTGGTGAGGGAAATTTAACGCCGATCGTTATCGCCGCTTTTTCAGGAATGGTAACTTGAGTGTGCTCAAATTCAATATTTTTTTTAATGTTCGGCAAAGCGGTAAAGATGGAATGTTTTAATTTATTAAGCTGTTTTTCAAAATCGTCTTCCTTTATAACCGTCGTAAATCCAACAAGCTGCCTGTTTTTGGGAGCTAAATTAGAATCAAAGTTTGACACTGGAATTGCCCAATAAGGAGTGTTGGTGTCAAAATATACTTCCGATCCCAGATACGACAGTTCGGGTATTTTCTTTTTCAGTCCCAGCCAAAGGGTGGCGCTTTTTGTTTGTTTGATCTTTTTAAGTTCGGATTTATATTCAGCGCTGAGTTTGTCTGTCAGATCAGGAAGGTCTTTCACAAATCCGGAATAAACGACCGTGTTGCCGTAATAAGTTCCTTTGTCGGTTTTAACTCCTTTTATTCTATTATTTTTGACGATAAACCTCGTCGCTTTTTCATTAGTCTTAAAAGAAACTTTGTTTTTTGGGATAGAATTTAAAATTGACGAAGTTATGTTTTGAATTCCTCCCAGCGGATATCCTTGCGAATTATAATCATGCTTCGCGAATTTTATTATTTTTTTAATATGGCTCTCCACGCTTTTATCGTTTTTTCCTTCGTCAACATATCCCGATCCGCCGAGCATTCTCCATGACGGAGTTTCTTTCATTGACTTGCCGCTTAAAAAATAAGAAATCGCGTCTATGAATTTAATTGATTTTGCCGAGAAATTGTATTTTTTTATGTAATCATACACGCTTTTTTCAAGCGCGTTTTTATTTATGGAAGACTTCGCGACAGCGTCCATCATCGCTCCGGCCAAGAGAGCCCGGTCTTTTTTAGAAAGTATGTCAAAGTAAGACAGCTGCAGAAGCGTTAACGGTATCTCTTGCAATTTTTTCTGCCAGCGCGCGTAATACGATTTAATCGGCGTGAATTTCGGCACGACGGAAAAATATTCATCCATTAAAATTTTTAGCGGTCCGTTCAAGAGTCCAGTGATGGCGTGGGGTCCCGTGTCCATATGGTATCCGTTGATCTCGTAGGTGCGGCAATTTCCTCCGAGATAATCGCTTTTTTCAATCACTAAAACTTTTTTTCCTTCTTTGCGCAAAACAAGCGCTGCCAAAAGTCCGCTAATTCCCCCGCCGATAATTATCGCGTCGTATTTTGGTTTGGTCATAGGAGTGTGATAAAAATAAATTTTCTAGTATTATTATAACCAAAATTTAAAGTTAATGCCAGTGTTCTCGCCTTTGTCATCCCATAATTTTTCTTTATGTTGTATTTGTCATTTCTGAACCGAATTTAGGACAGGCCCCAAGCCTGTCATCCTGAACTTGTTTCAGGATCTGCAATGTGTTACATTATGCTTTCATATTTATGGCAAAGCCTACTATAACAGACGACAGATCCTGAAATAAATTCAGAGCTTGTCCTGAATTCAGTTCAGGAATGACAAGTTGTCTGTCCTGAATTTAGTTTAGGGATGACAGTTAAAGCTCATCTTGTAATTTAAATAAAATTTTACAAAACACCATTCACTTGTTATCATTATAAATATCAAAATCTATCAATAAAAAGAAAGGAGGTGAAATAAAAATGAAAAATAAAAGTTTGAAAAAAGTAATAAGCGCGGGAATAATGTTCGCTTTAATTTTTAGCATTGTTCCGATGGTAAATTTAACGGCGACAACTTTGGAAGAAGAAAATATTTCCGAGGGAAGCGAAACATCTTTAACAAACCAAATGCTCCATTTTATAATGGAAGCAAAATGGGGAAATGTGATCGGCGATCCGACCAATTCTAATGAAGCTAATTTTGACGGATCTGTTAGCGTTTCAGACAGCGCGCGCGTTAGTCTGGAAAGAACATTGCTTTTTGAAGAGCATAATTCTACCGCTGACAAAATTACTTCTCCAAAAAATCCGGTTTCTTGGAACTCACTGACTTATGGACACTGGGACGGAGTGAAAGTTTTAATTTCCTCTCCGGCAAATGATAATATAGTTATCGCGACAGAACAGGGAACTGTCACCAAAACTGCGCAGGAACTTTATAATCTAAGCGAGCCGTATATTGAAGATGTTGACGAAGGAAGAGAAATTGTAATAGAAGCTTATCCCGTTAAAACCCCGCGATATTTTCTGAAAGTTGTCTGGGGAAAAACCGGGCGGGCGGAATACGCTTTGAAAGGAGAAGCGGATGGAATAGAAAGCAACGCGGTAATGATTGGAAGAACCTTAAAAGAAGTTGTTAAAAATCAATTTGGCAAAGACATTGATCTTTATGACGCGTCCGGATATTTTGAAATTAACAGCGGCGGAACACTAGGATTTATTAAGACATTGCGTTTTGAAGGAACGGATAGGATTACATTAGATTCTGCTGGCAGAATAGAATGGATTTCTCACGTTGCGCAGGGAGTTGACGGAATATTAACTGAGTTAAATTTGGATGCCAATAGTTTAAATGATTCCGATACGGTAACTCTTGGCTTTACCGAGGTAACCGGTGATGACGGAACAAGCAACTGGAGCGAGAGCTTTAATGTTGTGGATTTATATCACAACAGAGTTACCAAAGTTTCTGTTAAAGGAGAATATGGCGCGACTCTTCAGGTTTGGCGAAAACCGAACAGAGAGTTGATCCGAGTGAGAAATAATCCGACGGTTTATGTGGTGGAAGACGGCGTTAAGCGGCCTATTCCTTCACCGGCCGTTTTGTATAGCCAAGGGCTGTCTTTC
>DAOVOJ010000044.1 GCA_030629775.1 Candidatus Moraniibacteriota bacterium | reverse complement strand
TGTGTATTAGAAGATTTTTGATTTTATTGTTCATAGTATTGACATATTTAATTAAATTCTTTGAATCACGACCAAATCTTTAACTGTCATCCTGAACTTGTTTCAGGATCTGTCGTCTGTTATATCTAGCTTTAAGATAAATATAAAAGCATTATATAGCACATAACAGATCCTGAAATAAATTCAGGATGACAAGTTGTCTGTCCTGAATTCAGTTCGGGGATAACAATTTTGATGTGCTTCGTAATTCAAAATAAACTCATTAAGATTGACTTTAATAATTTAAATTTACCACAATTACCCGGCTTTTACAAGAAAAGACAAAATAATTTACGCTAATTTATTTCTTGTGTGTTATAATAAAATAAATCCATATTTAAACCAATAACCAACAACTATGAATTATCCTCTCGTCGTTATTCCAATCATCGTTGGCTTCGTTGCCCATCTGATTAAATTTTTTCTGCTCGCCAGAAAACGCCGCCGGATGAAATTGAAATATTTTTTTGAATACGGCAATATGCCATCGGCGCACACCGCTTTTGTTATTTCCTTAATAACGACCGTCGGATACTTTGACGGAATTTATTCTTCCGGTTTCGCCATCGCTTTCGTCCTTGCGTTTATTGTTATTGACGACGCTTTAAGATTTAGAAGATCTTTGGAAGATTACGGAACGGCGATAAGTTTGATCGCTCAGAAAATTCCGGAAATTTTCAGCGATAAAAAAATGCCCGGCTTCAAAGAGAGAATCGGGCACCAAACTTCAGAAGTAGTCGCCGGAGGACTGCTTGGATTTTTATTGACAGTTCTGTTAATTTGGCTGTTATGCTAATTTCTATTTTTTATTTTTTTAACAAACTTATATAATTCATACTCCCGTCGCCTGAAAATCAAATCATACGCTCCGATATAATTCTTTTCCTCCCCGCCAAATCCCTTTTTAAATCTCGTAATCCCGCTCCAATCATTAACTTTCGACTTTATGGACTTTAAGGACTTTTGACTCCTCGCTATTCCCCAAAAGTCGTATTTTTGACAGCCTGCGTTCTTGGCGTCTAAAATCTGCCGCCACTGTAATAAATATGGCGCCATAACATTTCTGTGCTTATTGGACGAAGCACCGTGAAGATAAACCGCCAGATCTCCGAAATATAAAACGATATTCGCGGCAACGATTTCATTGTCATATTCGGCAAGATATAATTTTGCCCGAAGGCGACACGACGCTGTGTCGCTTTTAGTTTTGTCGCCATTTAAACTTTCCATCATCTTCCAATAGTAATTTTTATTATGCGCCCTGAATTTATCCCGCGCCGAAGTCTCTTTTACTAAGCCCCAAAATTCTTCAAATTTTTCCTTAAAAAAAATTTTATTATCCATTCGTAATTCATAATTTTTAATTCTTAATTCTTTTTTTCCCGCCAGCCGAATATTATATCGCGTCTTCGGTTTCATTTCTTTCAATAAATCTTCTTCTGGCTTGGTAATATCTAAAATTAAAGTATTTTTTGGTTGAACTTCATTTGGCGATTTTTTTAAAACCTCCCCTAACCCCTCCTTGCCAAGGAGGGGAAAATTCTGTTCCACACCCATCGGCGGATCAATTTTCAAAAACAAACTCTTTTCTTTCTTAGCTATTTTTTTTATCTCATCAAGTAATATGCTAAAAATTCTTGATTCTTGATTCTTGATTCTTGATTCACTCACCACCGGTCCCCTCGGACAATACAAATAACTCCGTCCAAACGGCAAATCGTATTTCACAATCAAAGCCACTCCCAATAATTTAATTTTTAATTCGTGATTCGTGATTCGTGATTCTTTCATTTTGCCCCTACTAAACAAACTATTCTCAACAATTCCTATTCTCCAAACCTTCCTTCCTAAAACACGATTAAACTCTCCCCACTCCCAAGCCTGTAAAAAACTTTCTGAATTGTTTTCAGCAATAAATTCATTCCAAATCGCTTTTTGGTTTTTTTTAAATTGGATTATCTTCATAAGCTTAGCTTGATACTTAATACTAACTACTTAATACTACATGTTACAATTTTAAATTCGCGTTCGCTTTCACACTTTTCCAGTCTCTAATATTTTTTTTATTAAGAATATGGTAATACGCCGCCACGGCAATCATGGTCGCGTTATCACCTGTTAATTTTAAAGGCGGAACACAGAAACCAACCGCGGGGATATTTTTCTTAACCGCTTTTTTAAATTGTTTTCTTAATTCTTTATTCGCCGTCACTCCGCCGCCAAGAATAATATTTTTTACTTTATATTTTTTAGCCGCCTTTATGGTTTTGGAAATCAAAACATCAATGACCGCCTGCTGAAATGAAGCCGCTATGTCCGCTTTATATCGCTCACTATGAAGACAAGACAATGCCTCGTCTCTACAACCACGAACTTCGTAAAGAACCGCTGTTTTTAATCCCGAAAAACTAAAATCAAAATCCCGGCTGTTCATCATCGGTCTGGGAAATTTAAATTTATTTTTATCTCCTTGCCTGGCTGTCTTTTCAATGATCGGCCCGCCGGGATAGCCTAACTCTAAAAGCTTCGCTACTTTATCAAACGCTTCTCCCGCCGCGTCGTCCCTCGTTCCACCAATTATTTTATAGTCCAAATCTTTTTTCATTAAAATAAGCTGGGTGTGTCCGCCCGAAACCGTCAAACATAAAACAGGAAATTCCGGCTTCCATAGACACTCAGTGTCCTTAAAAACACTGGGTGTCCCGTCCTTTTCCAATTTTCGTTTTATCCAATTAGCGTAAATGTGCCCTTTAAGATGGTTTACCACAACTAACGGTTTATCCAGAGAGTAGGCTAACGCCTTTGCCGCATTTACTCCCACCGTTAACGCGGGAATCAATCCCGGTCCCTGAGTGACGGCGATGTAATCAATTAAGTTTTTAAAGGAGTTCAACTCCGAAGCTTCGGAGTTGAACCCCTTTAAAAACTCTTTCTTCTCAACTCTCCTAAAAGCCCGCCTTAAAACCGGCATAAAATTTTTCAGATGCGCTCTCGCCGCCAGCATCGGCACCACTCCGCCATAAGGAGCGTGTAATTTTATTTGAGAAGAAACTACTTCTGCCAACACTTTTGCTTTTTGATTTTTGAACTCCACGATTGAAACCGCCGTTTCATCGCAAGAAGTCTCAATAGCAAGAATAATCATATTAATCTTTTAGCATTTTAACATACTAACATTTTAGCATACAAATAATAGAAACATTATACCTTTACAAATAAACAGTAATATAGTATAACATAATAATAAGATATTTAAATATTTAAACAACTCGCTTGTTAGTCTAGATATCATTTAAAACAGTGGCGAGATTATGTTTAAATGTTAATATGTTTAAATAAACCCGGCCCCTTCGTCTAGTGGTTAGGACATCAGGTTTTCATCCTGGCAACAGGGGTTCGATTCCCCTAGGGGCTACTATGAGCATTCTTTCCCGATTATTCTATTATCAGCCGACTTTAAAACTTGCCCGTCAACTGCTGGGCAAGTTTTTGTTGCGGCGAACTAAAGAAGGACTTTATGTCGGTAAAATCGTTGAAACGGAAGCGTATCTTGGAATGAAAGATTTAGCCTGCCACGCTTCAAAAGGCAAAACAGAAAGAAATAAAATGATGTTCGGTCCGCCGGGACAGGCTTATATTTATTTTATTTACGGAATGCACCACTGCCTTAATATTGTTACCGGAAAAAAAGAAAATCCTTGTGCCGTTTTAATTAGAGCGTTAGAACCGATTAAATTAGTTTCCGTAGAGACGAGACACTGCCTCGTTTCTACAAAATTACTCAACGGGCCCGCCAAGCTTTGCCGCGAATTTAAGATAGATAAAAAATTAAACGGCTGGGATTTATGTTTAGGAAAAAGATTGTGGCTTGAAGATAATACAGACGCGATCAATCGCGTCTCTACGGATAAAATCAAGATCGTTCAAGCTAAAAGAATCGGAGTTGACTACGCCGGCGAATGGAAAAACAAGCCCTGGCGGTTTTATATTAAAGGCAACCGATTTGTTTCTAAAAAATAATTTTATTTCTCAATCTCATCTTTCCCCAATCCCCAAAAATCAATACCCCGATTAAAATTAAAATTATTGCCATTAAGCTATTTCCGCTTTCAGCCAGAACAGATGAAATCCCCGAAACCCTTCCCAGCCGAACATCACTTTGAAAGCGAGGCAAGATGCGATAACCGGAAGAAGCGCGGCTTACTTGCCCGGTGACTGTCATCCAGTCGCCTTTTTTTATTTTCGGCTTTTTGATCCCCGTTGATGATTTGATATAAATTTTTACTTCGCCGCTCCCATCGTCAAGATAAAAAACATTTCCCGAAGTGTCCGTCACCCGTCCTTCCACCGACACCAGATATCCTTCTATCGGCTCGCCAACATCGGCGGTAGAAACGATCAGCGGCTCTTGTTCTTCTTCTTGACGGCCAATTATTTTAAGATCATCCGCCTGCGACAATAAAATTCTTTTCTCACCTCCTATCTCACTCATCCTCCCAATAACTTCCACCACATCGCCTACCCCTAAATCGGGTAGATTTTCCTGATGAGAATAAACCTGTATTCCACTCCCGCTCAAGTAAATTATCTTATCGCTAAAAACCCCCGACGGAGCGGAAACCGTTCCCTGAATTTTTACCCAGGAATAACGCGGCAATTTTTTCGCTTCGGTTATTGAAATATTCAAAGGATTGTTTTTGCTTTTTCCAAAATTTTTCTCGTTTATTTTTTCTTCGTCGTTATCCTCTTTATCTTTATTTTCTTCATCCTCTTCTTCATTTTCTAAAATATTTTTTTCCCCCGGAGTGGGCTCTTCGCTCCAAGACCATTCCGCTTTTAATAAATTATTTTCATCTCTCGCGTATGACCACCCTTCCTCTCCATCTTTTTTATAAACAACCTGACTAATTATTTTTCCATCGGGGTTTAATAAAACCACCGTGTCGCCGTTATTATTCAAGACGATTTTCGTTTGGGAATAATCCAAAACTAAATACGCGCAAGAAAAAATTTCCAGATCGTCTTCAATAAAATAAGGTTTGCTTCCGCCATCAGCAAGATCGTCAATTTGCCAACCGTAGAGATTTATTTTTTTATCGGAAAAGTTATACAATTCAATCCACTCATAATTTTCATCTTGATTATCTCTTCCCTCAGGATTTGGGAATATCTCGCTGATAATAATTTCATCGGAATAATCAAAATTTTCTTTTTTGTTTTCTTCGTTTTCTAAATTATTTTTATCTTCTTCATCTTCCTCATCAACCTCATCATCCTGGTCAATTTTATTTTCCGTTCCCGGTGTCGGCGTTAAACTCCAATCCCACTCGCTATCTTCATTTCGCGACCAAGACCAATCCTCCATCGCCGCGCCACTTTCGCCAGTTTCACTGATTATTTTTCCGCTTGAGTTTTTAAGAACTGCTCCGTCGCCGGAATTGTTTAAAGTAATCTTGGTTTGCGGACGATAAAAAACAAGGTATTTTTTTGGAGAAATACTTGTGTTTTCCGGAAAAACAAATTGAGCTGTTTTCCCTAATGTATCTTCCAGTGTCCACCCGCTAATATCCGCCGTTTTATCGCCCTCATTATAAATTTCAACAAATTCATTCTCCGCGTCGCTATCCTCCGGATTAGGAACCAATTCGGTGATGACAATGTCATAATCATAACTACCCGAGCTACCACCCCCTCCGCTCCCAACGCTAGCTTCCGTATTATTTTCCTGGTTCTCGTTATTTCCCTGCTCATCCTGACTGTCATTTTGATTTTCTTGATCGTCCTCCTCGTTTTCTACTTCGCCAATATTTTCGTTATTATTTTCATCCTCACCAGTTTCATCGTCTTCGCCCTCATTATTATTCGTGTCAGCGCTGTCTCCCATTTCGTTAACTACTTTTGAATTTTGGGGATTGGGACTCACTTGAATTTCAAAATCGTTTTTATTGTTATCAGTGTCTTGAATTTTACCATCCGTTATTTTTCTCTCCAAACTTTGATTGTCCTGAGGATTATCTAAAACTTCACTTTCAAAATCCGCCGCTTCGCCCCATCTAACCTTATCAATTATTTTGCCCTCGTTATCATACAGTAAAACCGTATTATCTTTAGCTAAAAAATTATTCGTAGTATATTCGTCGTCAGCTTCAACGCTTCCTTTATAACAATCCTCGTCTTTATTATCGCCGCAGTTAGCTCGCGGAACTATTAAAAAATACCCGCCGGCAGGTATCACGCCTTCAATATTATTTAAAATATTACACTCAGTTCCGTTATTAGTCTTCTTTTTTATGTCCCAATCTTTAAGATCTATTTCTAAACTCGTTAGATTATATAATTCTATAAATTCATCATTAGCAATCTCACCGCTAACCTGAACCTCGCTAATAACAATATGATCAACTTCACTTGCCAAAATAAAATTATCAGTTACTAAAAAACCTGCCAAGCAAAAAATAAAAAGCGACAAAAATAAAAATGATTTTTGAAGTTTAATCATAATAAAACAAATTAGGGTTTCCCCATTTTTGTCATTCCGACCGAAGTGACCCTGCGGCGATAGCCGAAGAGGGAACGGAGTGGAGGAATCTGTAAGCCCCATTTCAAATTTAGAAAATAAATAGTTTGAAGTCTGATAAAAATAATTTGGAACAAAGTAACCATGAAATACTTATTTCTAATAAAGACATTATAAAACACACGCTTTATCCACTAACAGATCCCTCGGCTCCTATCGTCGCTCGGGATGACAAGTTAGAGCAAGAAAATTCTAATATCAATAACTTAATTTGGACTTTCGACTACTCCTAGCACATCACATGCCAATTCCCGTCTCCCAGCGGATCAATAAAACCGAACATTGTTAAAATAGTGTCAACCATTATCCAGGCAATAAAGATTAATGCGAAGCCCATAAGAGTAGTTTTAAAAATTGTTTTAGCCAAAGACAATA
>DAOVOJ010000041.1 GCA_030629775.1 Candidatus Moraniibacteriota bacterium | reverse complement strand
TAGCATTGATAACATAAATACTGTCAGCGTCAGCGCCGGCTTCGTCAATAAACTGAGTAGCAGTTAAATTGACCCAGTGCTTAGTGCCAGTATCATCATCGGCAACCAAAGAGTAAACCTCATCAGTGCCGTCCTGTCGAGCCAGATCAGAAGTAGTAAAGGCATCCATTACAGCCTGATCAACTTCTGCATAATCATCCCAGCTCAGGTGTCCGTAAGAATTGAACACTGAAGGGCTGAGAATTAATCTCTTATAAATTTCTGTTTCAGAAACAACTTTGGAAATATAAATGTCCAAAGACTCATAAGTAGCAGTTCCATCCGGGTTGGTAGCGTTTGAACTGATCAAATCGCCATCAAAGACAGTTACTCCTTCTACGGTAACACTTGGCCGTTCATCGGCAACAGCAACATTCAACGCCATAACTGGCGCGAGCATTGCGATACCGGACATCCAAACGATCGTTGTGATCGCGGTTACCGTTGAGATTGTTTTCCTTACAGATTTTTTTCGAATTAAATTCATAATTATTTCAATCTTTATTTTGGGTCAAAATGGTGATCCTATTGCGCTTTCCCGTAGAGACGCGACTTATCGCGTCTGCATTGAGACGCGATGAATCGCGTCCCTACGCTTGCGAAATAGAATTCCTTAATTTTTAACCCAAAATTTTACGAATAAATTAATATTTAATATTGCAAGATCTTTATTTGTGTCAACAGCGAAAAATACGATCTTTGAACTGTAGAAATATAAGCGATATATTTCTCCACTATTCAAAACCGGTCAACCTATTTTCCTTTTTCATCCGGACAATTCACCCCGTCCGGATAGAGCCATTAATTAACAAAGATCCCCTCAAATAATCTAAATAATGTTTAAAACCTTCTCTTCACAGAGGTTTAACCTCTACGCGATTATCCTTTATTTAAAGTATTTCTAAGTAGACAACAATGAGTTGTATAACATAGTTAAACTCGTAGAGGTTAAACCTCTTGGCGTAATTCAAACTAATTTAATTCTTTAACTTCCTCCTCTGTTTCCTTTTCCACCACCGCCTCATCCCCATCTCCCTTAACCTCTCCCTCTTCTTCTAATTTTTCCAACGCCGCTGTCAATTCGCCGTCTTCCAGTAATTCTTCCGCGGTCACTTCTATCGTTTCAACTTCAAAATAACATTTTATATTTCCTTCCTCGTCAATTTCTTCCAAACAATCCTTTTCGCTTTCTTCGCACTCCAAACAATCAATATCCACTTTTTCCGTTTTAATTTCTGTTTCAATAATATCTTCATCGTCTCCGGGTTTTATTTCTTCATCCACAACTATTTCCCCGTCGCTGACAATTTCTTCACTGCCTTCATCACTGTCTACTTTTTTATCTATTATGATCTGAATTTTATCTTTTACTTCTTCCTCCGAAATTCCCGCTTCTTCCGCCTCTGTTTTATCTTCCGCTTCTATCGCCGCCGCCATTATTCCCAACGCCTGAAAATTTACTTTCTCCGTTGAATCCGCCGCTATCGCCATTACTTCTTCAATTTCTTTCTTGACGGGTTCGGAAAGTTTTTCGGTTGTTTTGGTTAGGGCGTCGGTATATTTTTCCGTTTGAGCGTTAACCTCTTTTGCCGTTTTTGCCGACGACTTGCTTTTTTCAGTATTAGCCAAATGATCTTCCGTTCTCTTCATTCCTTCCTCCACTTCCTTCGCCAGTTTTTCTATTTTATTTTGTTGTTCAATATCAGAAATATTCTCACTTATTTTGACCATTTCTTCCAATCGTCGGCCGACAAATTTTGTTTCCAAGATCGCTTTTTTATCGTTGGCAGCGATCGTGATCTGCGTTCCTTCCATCATTCTTTTAATGCCGTAAAGCGAATCGCCCGGCAGGCTGTCGCGAGAAGCCTGAACCGTCAGAACGGAACCGGTGAAAACTATCATCACCGCCATCAAACCAGCCATCGCCGGTTTGAATTGATTTATATTAAATAATGTAGGGAACGAAAATTTTCGTTCTTTGTTTTCGTTTTTATTATTTTTTGAAAGGACAAAAGATTTTTTGTCCCTACGATAATCGTTAAAAAACCCCGCGTCGTTCGTTTTATTTGCCCTAACGGCAGAGACATTAAATCCCGCGTTTTGCGATTTCTCCGCGGAAACGCTTGCGTCAAAAACAGGCGCGCTTTTTAAAACCTCGCCCCTCGCCGCCACAACCCAGTCTCTATCCGGTTCAACGGTTTTTAATTTATTCAGTTGTGTGAGAATTTTTTGATCGTTCATAATGTTTTAAAACTTGATTTTTTCTCTGTCATCCTGAGCGAGGAACGAGTCGAAGGATCCCGTGTTAGTTTCGTATAGTATTATATAACGACTTGTCCGCGTGGCACGGGATTCTTCGGCTCCTGTCGTCGCTCAGAATGACATGTCCTATTTCTCCACTTCTTCCCTTAACGCTTTCAGCGCTCGGTGGGATAAAACCCTAACCGTTCCTTCGCTTTTGCCTAAAATATCGGCGATCTCTTTGAAAGACAGATCTTCCACATAGCGTAAAATGACCACTTCCCGGTATTCGTCCTTGATCTGCCGCAAGGACTTTTTTATTTCCTCTATCTCCGAGTCCAGTTGGATCTTCTCCAAAAGATCGGCTTTTTTGTCAGCAAGCGTGTCTTTTACTTCTTCCAAATCAACTTTCTGCCGCCCTTCACCTCTGTTCCGGCGGTAGAAGTCAATGATCAAATGACGCGCTGTTTGATATAATAAAGATTTTAAATTATTGATCTCTTTTTTGCCCAGATATCGCCAGCTTTTCAGAAAAACCTCCGCTGTCAGATCCTGAGCGTCCTCTTTAGAGCTAACTTTCAGGTAAACAAAACGGTAAATTTTAACAACATAAAAATCGTAAATTTCCGCAAAAGCTTCCCGTTCGCCCTTTTGCGCCCGTTCCAAAATTAATTTTTCTTCTAAAGAATCTAATTTGTTCATCGGCTCGCATATACTAAGACGAAATAAAGCAAGAAATGTTACAGTGGGATATCGGATAGCCGATATAGTGTTATTATTATTGTCGTCATGGGACTGTATCTCTCGGCAACAACACAAAGAAAGCTTGTCATCCTGAACTCGTTTCAGGATCTGTCGTCTGTTATAGTAAGCTTTGCCATAAATATAAAAGCATAATGTAACACATGACAGATCCTGAAACGAGTTCAGGATGACAAGCTTAATATTCAAAGAAATGCTTAATACTTGATACTAACTGCTTAATACTATTCTACCCCATCAACTTCTCAAACTCCTCCCTCTCAATCGTTTCTTTCTTGATCAGGGCTTCCGCGATTTTGTCCAGTTTTCCGCGATTTTCAGTTAAAACTTTCTCGGCGGTCTGACAAGCGTCAGTAATAAATTTCTCTATTTCCACATCGATCTCCGCCGCCACTTTTTCGCTGTATCGCTGTTCGTGAAATTCTTTGCCCAGAAAGATCGTTTCCGTGCGATTGCCGAAGGTAATCGGCCCCAGCTTTTCGCTCATTCCGAATTTAGTGACCAATTGATGCGCTAATTTAGCCGCTCTTTCCAAATCATTGCTCGCGCCGGTAGTGAGATCGTTAAAAACCATTTTTTCCGCCGCGTAGCCGCCTAAAAACATCGCCAGATCATCAACGAATTCCGATCGCGAATGAAGATGCTTATCTTCTATCGGCAGACTCAGCGTGTAACCCGCCGCTTTGCCGCGGGAAATAATGGAAACTTTCTGGACCGGATCGCAGTGAGGCAAAATATGCCCCACCAGCGCGTGTCCCGCTTCGTGATAAGCGGCGATTTTCTTTTCTTTTTCGGAAAGAATATGGCTTTTTCTTTCGGGACCAAGCATTACCTTCTCAATAGAAGCCAGAATATCTTCTTGACTGACCACTTTTTTGCCGTCCCGAGTGGCTTTGATCGCCGCTTCGTTGACCAGATTGGCGAGATCGGCGCCCGAAAAACCGGGGGTTCGTTCGGCAACCCGGCGAATATCGGCATTTTTTGCCATTGGCTTGCTCTTGATGTGAATATTTAAAATCGCTTCCCGATCGCCAATGTCGGGATTATCTAAAACAATCCGCCGGTCAAATCTCCCGGGACGCAGAAGAGCGGGATCCAGAACATCCGGCCGGTTGGTCGCCGCCATCACAATTACATTGGTGGTCGTGTCAAAACCGTCCATCTCCACCAAAATTTGGTTTAAGGTCTGCTCTCTTTCGTCATGCCCGCCGCCCATACCGGTTCCCCGATGGCGTCCGACAGCGTCAATTTCGTCAATAAAGAGAATGCTGGGAGCGTTTTTCTTGGCGTTCTTGAAAAGATCGCGAACCCGCGAAGCGCCCACTCCGACGAACATTTCCACGAACTCCGAACCGGAAACATTGAAAAAAGGCACATCCGCTTCTCCCGCCACCGCTTTGGCAAGCAAAGTCTTACCGCAGCCGGGAGGGCCGAGCAAAAGAACGCCTCGCGGCACTCGCGCGCCCATATCCGTAAATTTCTTGGGATTTTTAAGAAAGTCAATGATCTCTTCAAGTTCCTCTTTCGCCTCTTTAACTCCGGCAACATCTTTGAAAGTGGTTCTTCTCTTTTTTTCTCCCGGTTTCAGCAAGCGCGCCGTGGAACGGCCGAATGACATCGCGCTGACATTGGCTTTTTGCGCCTGTCCGAGCATCATCCAGAGAATTAAGCCTAAGAATAACAGCGGTATTAAGAAAGGCAGCAAGCTTCCCATCAATTTAGAGAACTCGGATTCCCGTTTAACTGAAATATTGACTTTGTTTATTTTTTCTTCACTCACCCCTAAGTTTCTAAGCGTCTCGGGCAGGGAAGTGTCTTTCTCTTTCAGCGATCTTTCTTTGACGCCGTCTTTCAATTCAATGTCCAAATTGTCTCCCTCGATAACAATTTCTTTCACTTTTTCTTCGCTGATCCGAACCGCCAATTCAGTAAGGGTGATATCTTCCACTTTTTTGGCGTTAGGATCTTCAAAAAGAGAAAAAACGGACGCCATCACGAAAAACAAAAGCAAAATCAAAGCAATGTTTTTCACCAGGCTTCTTGAATGACTGTCGTTATTATTTTTATTGTTATTAGCTTTTTTAAATTTCATCACGATTATATTGTTAACTTGTTAAACATTACACTGTCATTCTGAACGACCCCGTATCAAAGTACGGGGCAGGCTTTAGGAGCCGAAGAATTTCGCCTTCTCACACTGTCATTCTGAGCGGAGCGATAGCGGAGCCGAAGAATCCCGTCTTCTCACACTGTCATTCTGAGCGACGATAGGAGCCGAAGAATCTCGTGGCAAACGCACTTATGGCTTGGCACGGGATCCTTCGACTCGTGCCTCGCTCAGGATGACAGAGAAAAAATACGCTCAGGATGACATTAGAATAACACTTTATTAAACCCTATTCAACCAACATCTCAATCACCCTGAAAGCGCTGTCTTTGGAAGTGGTGACTAATAAAATATCATCGTAGATCAAGTAATCCAGAGAAGTATACTGGTCCGGGGTTTGAAGATATCTCATCTTAACGCCTAAATATTCTCCCGTTTTAAATTTTACTTGAGGATTGACAGAGATCCGGCTGCCTAAGAATAGAGATTCAAAAGCGCGGTAGATCTTGCGGTTTTCGCTTGGTTCGTTTTCCCACGCCTGAAATTTCAAGCGCGTCGCGGATGGATCGTCAACAACAAAAGCCAGTCCCAGCCGCTTAACGCCGGTTTTTTCTTTGAACAGAAGCAGGCTGTATTTATTGTCGTCAAAAGAAATTAAAATATCTTTCGGAACTTCTATTTTCAATTCTTCCAGCAGTCTTTCAAGCGAGATAAAATTTCCTTCTTTAATAATCACTCTTGAAATGTCCGTCAATTCTCCATCTTCCTCAAGCTGATCCGCCTGAGCGATTATTTTGGCGATCGCGTTATCATCTTCTTTTTCCAAATCTACAACAATCTCATTTTTAATAGAAGAAAATTTTTCTATCTCTGCCACTGATGTTGTCGGTTGAGAAGGCCGGGAAGGCTGTTCGGGAGATCTTTTATCCAAAACCAAGAACCAGACAAAAACCGCCGCGATCGCGATCACCATCAAAATTAACAGGCTAAAAATTATTTTTTTACTCTTTTTTTCCGCTATTTTAGCGGTGTATTTCCCTTTCATAAATTTCTTAAATCGGCGGTGTTCTTTTTCGGAATTCATCTTTTTATCTTCTTTTTTTAGATCCGGGCGTTCAAGGCTTTTCTCAATATTGGAAACCTCGGGACCCTCTCTTTTCGTTTTTACCTTTTTAGAAACAGAACTGTATTGTTCCGGCTTGCCAAAAAGCAGCCGCGACTCGGGAGAAAGATAAGGCTTGCTGAGATCCGGACCGGTTTTACCCGCTGCCAATTTTGTCTTTTCTTCTATCTTTCGCGCGCTCTGTTCCGGTTCCGGTTCTTTTACACCGGAACCAATCACTCCGGAATCTTCCTTTTTCGTTTTCTTGCTTTCCAAAATTTTATTTTTTTCTTCTATCTTTTCTTTCAGCTTTCTTTCGGTTTCCGCTATCTCGTTTTTAATCTTTTCCTGATCCCTTAATAACGCCGCCTTTTCCTCAGCTTCCGTTTTTTTCAACGCGCCGAAAGAATCAGGCTGAATAGCGTCTTCTTTACGAGAGGTTTGAATATCCGATTTCGCCGCCGGTTTTTTTTGGGCAAACTTATCTATTTTACCCAGAAGGTCTTTCAATTCAGATTTATCGTTTTTATTTATCTCTGTTTTATTTTCTTCACTTCCTTTATATTCTTGTTTCAAATGACTCAAAACATCTCCGAGCGATTTTTTGTTTTCCTTTTTTTCTTCTTTATTTTTTTCTTCTTTAGAAGTTGGCGGCAACGGCTGAGCGGGAGAAGTTCCTCTCGCCGGCGCCGAAACACCGGAAACAGGAAGAACGGCTTTCAGCTCCCTGTTTTTGCTTTTTTCCAGATCATCCGCCATCGTTCTAATTTTTGTAGTTGAATTGTTTGAAGCCATAATAATATTTTAACATTTTAACATTAGAACTTCCTCGCTCTGACTTGTCATCCCGAGCGACGATAGGAGCCGAGGGATCTGTAAGTGAATAAAGTGTGTGTTTTAATTATTTTTACTTAGAAGCAAGTATTCTGTATTTACAGATTCCTCCACTCCGTTCCCTCTTCGGCTATCGCCGCTGGGTCACTTCGGTCGGAATGACAATTAAAAGATAATGCTTATAAAATTCTTAAAAACTATAAATCCAGGCTTTTGACTTTATGGACTTTCAATTT